>CAXMQD010000362.1:0-3879 GCA_964194965.1 uncultured Acidimicrobiia bacterium
TGGCGGTCGAAAAAATCCGGATTCTCGCGCAGGTAGGCCGCGATCGACTCCTCCTCGCCGGACGCCGGCGACGCGGCTTGGGCCTTCTCTCTGCTCATAGCTCGAATTCCCCCTCGAAGGCGCGTTGTGTCGGCCCGGTCAACCACAGCGGCTGGCCTTCGCCATCCCATTCGACCGTCAACTCACCGCCTGGAAGCGCGACCGAAACGCGAACGCCCAGCCAGCCCCGCGCTCGACCGACAGCCACCGCGGCGCAGGCGCCGCTGCCGCAGGCCAGTGTCTCTCCGACGCCACGCTCGAATACCCGCAGGCGCACGCGGGCGTCATCGAGAACCTGCATGAATCCGACGTTAACCCCCTCGGGAAACTCCTCGAGGGCCTGCACCGCCGGCCCAAGCTCTTTTACCCGCGCCGCCTCGCAATCGTCGATCCGAATCACCGCGTGAGGGTTGCCCACGGACACGACCCCGATCTCCAGGTGTTGCGAGCCGACCTGTACGTTGTAACTGGCCGCCCGGGCTTCAGCCAGAAACGGAATCTCCGCGGGTTCGAACCGGGGCGCGCCCATATCCATGGTCACCGCTTGATGATTCGTGAGATGCGCTCGCACCATGCCCTGGCCTGCCTCGATTGCGATTCGGTCGCCGGTCGCGATGCCGGTCTCTCGCAGGTAGGCTGCCAGGCAGCGTAACCCGTTGCCGCATTGGGTCGCCTCGCTGCCGTCCTGATTGAAGATCCGTGCACGCACGTCGGCTCTTCGGTCATCGGCCGGCTCCACCATAAGAAGCTGATCGCAACCGATTCCCCGCCGCCGATCCGCCAGCAATCGAATCTGCTCGACGCCGAGGTCGAGCTTTCGCGACATGTTGTCGACCAGCACGAAGTCGTTTCCGATTCCGTGCATCTTGACGAACGCCAGTTTCATGGCCGCCAAGGGTACCTATAGCGGCCGCCATTGCAAAGGCGAATGCCGCGGGAAGTGGTAACGCTCGCGTGCGCGACGGGCGCGCTACCCCGCGGGCCACCGGCGGACCGGGACATGATGGGGTGAGGGGCGGAATCCCGCGACACAGGTCACAGATCGCCACATCTGTTGCTTACCGCCGGCCGCCTGGAGACGCATAATTCGATTTTGCCCTCGGGGCTGCAAAAGAAGTCCGGCGAGCGCCGGAGCGTTGCCCTGATCTGTCGAGTAGATTGCGAGCATGCAACGTTCACAGCTGCAAGCGGTGCTGGCCCCGATTCTGGCCTTGACCCTGGCCGTGGCGAGCGCCGTTGTCACGGCCGAGGTTTACAGGTGGGTCGACGCGGACGGCAACGTCCATTACGGCGACCGCCCCCCGGCAGCCGGCGTCGACTCACGCACCTTATCGCTGCCCCCGGCGCCGGTCGAGGAGGCCGACCAGGCGCGGCGCAGCCTCAAGCAGCGCCGGCTTCTGGAAGCCTTCGAAGCGGAGCGCGACCAGCGGGACCAGGCCGAGGCCGAGGCTGCGGCGGCCAGGCGGGAGCGCGCCAGGGTCTGCGAGAACGCGCGCGGCGAGCTGGCCAGATTCGAGCGCGCCAACATCATCTACACCAGCGACGCGAGTGGAGCACGTATTTACATGAGTGACGAGGAGCGCCTAGCTGCCGTCGCCAACGTGAGAGCATGGATCGCCAAGCACTGCGATTAACGACCTCGGGTAGTGAAATGGCGATGTGCCGCCTGGAGGCTGGCGCAGCACTTCCAGCGGCGTCCCCGGGTTGCGACACGGGCCCGGAATCAGCGCCGCGCAACCCGAAAAACCCTTGTTGTTTCAGCACTGTGTCACCTATAGTTTATTTTCTCCAGCAAGTGAGAACGCGGTGAAAAAAGGAACTTGGACGGCCGATTGGGTAGTCGCCCTGGTCACCTGCCTGGTCTTCGGAGCCGCTGCCTTGATTCGACTCGATGCCCTCGAAAACCTCGAACGGGTCGCCTACGACACCGGGGTGCAGGGTACGCATCGCACGCCCAGCGAACGCATCGCCGTTGTCGCCATCGACGACCGAAGCATCGGCAACCTGGGACGCTGGCCCTGGCCGCGAAACATTCAAGCGGAGATGATCGACAATCTGCACGCCGGCGGCGCCAAGGTCGTCGCAAACCTCATTTTCTATTCCGAGCCTCAAATTGATCCGGGTTTCGAGTACATCGAGAAGCTGCGCGACACTTACGCGGCCGCCGGCGTGAGAATCCCGGCCCTCGGCCGACAACTGAAGGAAGCCAGCAAGGCGCTCAACACGGACGCGATTCTCGCCGGGAGCCTGCGCCGGGCGGGAAACGTGGTCCTACCCATGACCTTCGAAAGGGGCGAGCCGCGGGGAAACCCGGACGCGCCGCTGCCCGAATTCGTGGTCAGAAACGCCATTGACGATGTGAGCTCCACCTCCGATGACGGCACGGCGGTGCAGCCGCCACCTGCCCGGGCTGCGCAGACGCCGCCCATTCCGGAAATCGGCCGGCATGCGCTCGCCATCGGTCACGACACGCCGTCTCTGGACGCGGACGGCGGTATACGCAAGGAAATGTTGGTGCTGCGCTACTACGACCAGTACTTCCCGTCCGTCGCCCTGCTGCTGGCCGCCCACAGCCTCAACCTGGGCCCTGCCGATATCCACGTGACGCTGGGCGAAGGCGTGCGCCTGGGGGGCCTCGAGATCGGCACCGACTCCCATCTGCAGATGAACACCTTCTTCTACTCCGGCGACGACGACCGCCCGGCGTTCCCGTTGGACTCTTTTTATGACGTCTACAGCGGCCGCATCCCTGCCGAGAAGTACCGCGACAAGATCGTGCTCATCGGCGCTTCGGCGGCCGGGATCGGCAACTTCAGCAAGACTCCGGTGGCCGCCGCCATGGCCCCGGTGGAGGCCCTTGCGCATACCGTTTCCAGCATCCTCAACGAGGACTTTTTCGTGGTACCCGAGTGGAGCGGCTATGCACAACTCGGTGCGTGGTTACTCATCAGCCTTTACCTGATTGTGCTGTTTCCCCGCTTGAGAGCCGGTATCGCGTTCGCGATCACTGCCAGCCTCCTCGTCGCCCTGCTGGCAGCGCATTTCGTCCTCATGACCACCGAGACATTGTGGGTGCCCCTGATGATGCCGGCGGCGCTGCTCATAGTCGGTCACGCGCTGCTCACCACCAAGCGCTTTCTGGTCACAGAGCGCGGCAAGCTCGCCTCGGATGCGGAATCGGCAGAGAGTAATCGCATGCTGGGGCTCGCCTTCCAGGGCCAGGGCCAGCTGGACATGGCATTCGAGAAATTCCGCAAATGCCCGCTGGATGATTCCATCATGGACCTGCTCTACAACCTGGCGCTCGACTACGAGCGCAAGCGTCAGCTCAACAAAGCGGGAGCCGTTTATCAGTACATGGGCGACCACAATCCGACGTTCCGCGACATCGCCAAGCGCAGATCGCGAAGCCAGGCCATGGAGGACACGGTGTTGCTCGGGTCGGCGGGCGTTTCCACCACCACAGGCACCCTGCTGCTGGGCGACGAAGGCGTACAGAAACCGATGCTCGGCCGGTACCAAGTCGAGAAGGAACTCGGCAAGGGCGCCATGGGCGTCGTCTACCTGGGCAAGGACCCGAAGATCAACCGCGTCGTCGCCATCAAGACCATGGCGCTGGCGCAGAACTTCGAGGAAGACGAGCTCGACGAGGTCAAGGAGCGCTTCTTCCGCGAAGCAGAGACCGCCGGGCGCCTGAACCACCCCAATATCGTCACCATCTTCGACGCCGGCGAGGAACACGACCTCGCCTATATCGCGATGGAATTCCTGAAGGGTCAAGATCTTACGAAATACACCAAGTCGGGCCACCTGCTGCCTGTGGATAAAGCCCTGAAGATC
>CAXMQD010000363.1:0-10268 GCA_964194965.1 uncultured Acidimicrobiia bacterium
AGGTCGGGCCCTGCAAGTGACGCCCTGGGGTCCGGCCTTTTTTGCTTTCGGTTCCGCACCAATTACAGCGTTAGTCTGTTCTGCCTTCGATCTATTGCGCATCACCCACTTGCCGACCGGCATTGTCGTGCAGTGTCAGAATGAGCGCTCACAGCACAAGAATCGCGCAACCGCATGGGCGATGCTCAGGGCAAGGCTGTACGAAGCAGAACTGCAGCGCAGGGAAGAACAGGCGACATGCGATGCCAGCCTATCTCAACGACGCCCTGACTACGTGATTGACCGCCTCGATCAGGACAACGAACAGGACAACGACGATAGTGAGCGTCGCCGCCTTGTTGTATTGGAACGCCCGCACATAGGTCTGGATGTAAAAGCCGATGCCGCCGGCGCCGACCAGCCCGAGCACCGTCGATTCGCGGATATTGATGTCCCAGCGAAACACGGTGATGCCGGCGAAAGCGGGCATGATCTGAGGCACGATGCCGTAAGCGATGATCTGGGCACGACTCGCGCCGGTGGCGGCGACGGCTTCCACCTGATTTTCGTCAATTTCCTCGATCGCTTCGTACAAAAGTTTGGCGACGAAACCGATCGAGCGCAGGGAAATGGCAATGACGCCGGCGAACAGGCCGGGCCCGACAATGGAGACCAGCAACAGCGCCCAGATGAGCGAGTTGATCGAACGTGACGAAACGATGATCAGCAACGCGATCGGGCGAACGAATCTCGCGCTCGGCGTCGTATTGCGCGCCGCCATAAAAGCCACCGGTACCGCCATCACGATGGAAAACAAGGTGCCGAGCGTGGCGATATTGACCGTATCCCAAATCGGTATCCATAGCTGATCGATGTAGGACCAGCGCGGCGGAAACATGCGCGACGAAATATCCGCGACGATGCGCGGCGCATCGAACACGAACATCCACGTCGTTCTTTCGGAAATGAAATTCCAGCAGAACATAAACAAGGCGACGCCACAGAACCAACCGAACCAGATCGCCATTTGCTTGGCCGGTTCACGGCGGCGCCAAATCTGATTCTCGCCGCTTTGAAGGACCGGCATTATTTCAGCCTCGCGCGGATGATGCCGGAGGCGTATTCGGTCGCCATGACGATAGCGATGATGATGATAAGAATGGCGCCCGTAGTATCGAATTCGTAGCGATCGAAGGAGGTGTTCAGTGTCGCACCGATGCCGCCGGCACCGACCAAACCGACGACCGCCGATTCACGGAAATTGATATCCAACCGGTACATGGACAGCCCGATCAGGCGCGGCATGACTTGCGGCTGCACGGCATAGTTCATGAGCTGCAGCCAGGTCGACCCGGTCGCCCGCACCGCCTCCAATTGGTCGGCGCGGGAATCCTCGATATCC
Source organism: uncultured Acidimicrobiia bacterium (assembly GCA_964194965.1). Taxonomy (GTDB): domain Bacteria; phylum Pseudomonadota; class Alphaproteobacteria; order Kiloniellales; family J153; genus JACZVL01. Next base: position 1,382 of record CAXMQD010000363.1, read on the forward strand.
TCGGCCAGCAATTTGGCCAAAAAACCGATCGTCGCGAAGGACAACGTCACGACCCCCGCGAACGGTCCGAAGCCGAAGATCGCGACGAACAATATGGCAATGATGATTTCCTGGAAACTGCGCGAAATAGCGATGATACCGCGGCAGAAAAGATACACGGGCAAGGGCGCGATATTGCGTGCCGCGCCAAGCCCGATGGGCACCGAAATCAGGATTCCGATGGCCGTCGAGGTGACGGTCATAACCAGGCTTTCGGCAATCCCTTCCTTGATGTCGGTCCAACGGCTGACGAAATCCGGTTGCAAAAATCCCAAAATGAAAGCCCACCCACGATCCAGGCCTTCCCAGACGCGAAGCCAATTGACATCTATGGAACCGAGGGCGGCGGCAAGATAGACCGCCGCGCCGATCCCGAGCGCCCAGCGCAGCCTCGCCGATTTAATGAACGGCGGGCGTTTCCAGCGCCGCGACAGGGGGACTTGGGCAGTCGCCGACATAAATTCAGGTCAACCCGGCCAAACGGTCGCGGTCGGCCACGGGGGTGTGTTGGTCGGAAATATCGGTCGCCGTCGTGTCCTCTTCGGCGGCGTCCTCGTCGACCTTGCGGATCGTCGCCGACCAGTCCTCCTCGCCGTAAATCTCGGTCAATGTTTCGGCGGTCATGGTGTCGGGCGGGCCATCGAACACGATTTCTCCCAACCGCAAACCGACGATACGGCGCACGAACATCTGCGCCAGGGCGACATCGTGAATATTGATGACGGTGGCGAGGCCGCGTTCTTCGCATAGCTCGCAGATCAGCCGCATGATCTGGCGCGACGTCTTGGGGTCGAGGCTGGCGGTCGGCTCGTCGACCAACAGGATCGCCGGGTCCTGGATCAGGGCGCGGGCAATCCCGACCCGTTGGCGCTGGCCCCCGGATAATTCGTCGGCCCGCTTGTCGACCATATCGGTGAGACCGACACGATCGAGCAGGCGAAAGGCTTCATCGATGGAATCCTGGGGAAATTTTCGGAAATAGCTGCGCCAGAAACCGACGTAACCGAGCCGGCCCGACAGCACGTTCTCCATAACCGTCAAGCGCTCGACTAGGGCATACTCCTGGAAAATCATGCCCATGCGGCGGCGCTGCGCGCGCAAGGCCGCGGAGCCGAGATCGGTCAATTCCAGATCCGCCAACTTGATCGAGCCCTCGGTGGGCTCGATCAAGCGATTGATACAGCGGATCAGGGTGCTCTTGCCGGCCCCCGAAGGACCGATGAGGCCGATGACCTGGCCCTTCGGTACCTCCAGGGTGACGCCCTTCAACGCCTTGTCACCGGTCGGATAGGTCTTGACCAACCCTTCAAGGCGCAGCATGAGCGTCCCCCGTATTCACAGTCAAAGCCGAGCGCTTCCTTATTTGCAAGCGTAGGAAACGTTGTTGGCCTTGTCGATGGTACGGATCACCTCCCAAAACTCTTTGTAGGTGATCGGAATGAACTGGCCCTCGTTGGACTTTTCGAATTCGACCTTGAGCGAGGTCGGGGTGCCGTCTTCCTTATCCCACTTGAAGGAACTGAAAGATTCTCTCACCTTTTCGGCCAGATCCGGATGCAGGTTGTAAACGTGGCCAAAACCGGTGGTCGGGAAGGTCTGCGATTTGTAAATGGTGATGGTATCGCTTTCCTTGATGACGTTGCGCTTGATCATGCGAAACTTGACCGAGTTGGCGATCGAGGCGGCGTCGTAATCCTTATTGGCGACGCCGAGGATCGAGTTGTCGTGTTTGCCCGAGAACGTCGGCGTAAAATCACGGTCTTGGATCAAATCGAACTCGGCTTTCAGGATTGCCGACGGCGCTTTGAAGCCGGAATTCGAGGTCGGCGCCGTAAAAGCAAGTTGGCGGCCCTTCAGGTCCTCGACCTTTTCGATGCCGCTGCCCGGGTAAGTGATAATTTCCATCTCGTAACCGAAATTGCCATCCAGGCTCGCCATGATGGTGAACGATACGAAGCCGGCACAATTGACGGCGAGGGGGTTGGAGCCGGTGTTGAAGCCGGCCACGTGCAGGCGGCCGGAACGCATGGCCTCGATCTGAGCGGCGTTCGATTGCACCGGGAAGAACTGAACCTTCTTGCCGGTGGTCTTCTCCATGTGAGTGAGGAAGTCGGCCCAGGCCTCTTTGTAGACGGCCGGATCCTCGACCGGCGTATAAGCGAAGATCAGCGTGTCGGGATTGACCCATTTACTCTCATCGGCCGGCAGGTCCGCCGTCAAATCACCGTTGGCGTCGCAATAGCGTTCGTCGAGCGTGCCACGCGGACAATCCGACGCCGCCTGGACCTGAACGGCCGCGCCAAAGTTCCAAACCGCGATCGCCGCGGCGGTGAGCATGAGGTTACGCAGTGACTTCAACATTCTTGATACCTCCCCAAATGGTTCGCCGCCCCTGGGCGGCTGAGTTTCGCCGGAGATTCCCCTGAAAATCGTTTCGTTTCAAAGGCCTCTGGCGTCTTTCGCATGTAATCGTATTATGCCAATTCACACCTTAGACGGCTGGAATCCGCCAGTCCAGAGGCATCTTGTCCGGTGGCGTCCCCGCCAGTGACACCGAGCTCAGCGGCGCCCGCGCGCCATGAGCTTGAAGGCGAGCGGCGCGAACACGACGATCATGAAGATGCGCACCACGTGGTGGGTCACGACGAAGGCCGCGTCGGCGCCGATGGCGATGGCGATCAGGCTCATCTCGGCCAGGCCGCCGGGCGAGAAAGCCAGCATCAGCGGCACCGCGGGCAACCCAGTGAACTGGGCCAGGCCGATGGCAAAGGCGATGGTGGCGGACAGCAGCACCACGGTGCCGCCGGCCGCCGCCGCCGCGGTGCGCAGCAACAGCCTGGCGGTGACACCCGCAAAGCGGCAGCCGATCGCGGTGCCGATCACGACCTGGGCCGCCGCAACCAGCTCGAACGGCGGCTTGGCCGTGGTCCAGCCGAGGATATGCACCGCCGCACTCAGGATCATCGGCCCGGTCAAGCCGGCCGCGGGCAAGCGCAGCAGGCGCGCCAGAAAGAATCCGAGCAGGCCACACGCCGCGAGCACCGCCAGATCGGCACCCGAGACCTCGGCGAGCGGCAGGCCCGGGGGCGGACGCCCGGCCGGGCCGTAGCCGATCAGCATCTGAAAAGCGAAGGGCAGCGCCAGCACCACCAGCATGACCCGCGCCGCGTGGGTCAGCGAGATAACCCGCGCATCGCCGCCCATCTCGGTTCCGACTAGGATCATCTCCGCCATCCCCCCCGGCATGGCGGAAAAATAGGCGGTGATCGCGTCGTAACCGCAGATGCGCCGGAAGTAGAACAACCCGGCGCCGCCGGCAGCCGCGGCGTAGAGCGCGAGTGCCGCGAGGCTGATCGCCCACTCGCCGATCCGCTCCAGAATATCCGGCGAGAAGCCGGCGCCCAGCATGATCCCCAGCACCGCGATCATGATTTGACGGAAGCGGATCGGCATGGCGATCGGTGCGCCAAGCGCGGCCGCGGCGGTGGTCGCGCTCATGGCGCCGATCATCCAGGCGAGCGGCAGGCCGGCCAAGGTCGCGAGCCAGCCACCGAAGCCGCCGATGACCAGCGCCACCAGGGTCGTGCGCGGCGTGGGCGCCAGCAGGACCGGTTTGTCGGTTGTTTCGGCCCGGCTCAAGCCGTCGAGACCCGGTCCAACAGCCGGGTCATGAAGCGTTCGCAGAGCGCAAGTTGCTCGATCGACACGAACTCGTCGGGCTTGTGCGCCTGATCGATCGAGCCGGGGCCGCAGACCACGGTCGGGATACCGCCTTGGTCGAACAGTCCCGCCTCGGTGCCGAAGGCAACCTTGCCGGTCGTGTTGGCGCCGGTCAGCGCCTTGGCCAAGGCGACGACCTCCGAATCCAATGCCATGTCCAGGCCCGGATGGAACGAGGCCTCCTCCCAGTTGAATCCGGCCTCCGGCGCGATCGCCTTCATCGCCGGCTCGAGTTCCTCGCGGACGTAATCCTTGAGCTCGGCAAACAACGCCTCGGCGTCATCGACCGGCAGGCAGCGAAACTCGAACTCGAAGCTGCATTCCAGCGGCACGATGTTGGCCGCCGTGCCGCCCCGGATGGTGCCGCAGTGAATGGTCGAGAAAGGCACGTCGTAATCTTCGTCGAAAGGCCCCTCCTCGGCCTTGCGCGCCGCCATGTCCGCCAGCTTGGAAACGGCCTTGGCGGCCGCCTGGATCGCATTGACCCCATGGGGCGTGAGCGATGAATGACACTCCAGACCGCGCACCACGGCACGGCACGACATCTTGCCCTTGTTCCCGACGATCACCTTCATGTCGGTCGGCTCGCCGACGATGCAGACCCTGGGCTTGACCGGCTGTTGTTCGAGCCAGGAGATCAGCTTCGGCACGCCTAGACAGCCCACCTCCTCGTCGTAGGACAGACAGAGGTGGATCGGCGTCTCGATGTTGCGCTCCAGGAAGCGCGGCGCGTAGGCCAGCGCGATCGCGATGAAGCCCTTCATGTCGCAGCTGCCGCGGCCGTAGAGGCGGCCGTCGCGCTCGACGACGGTCCAGGGATCGCTCGACCACTCCTGGCCGTCGATCGGCACCACGTCGGTATGACCGGAGAGCGCGATCCCGCCGCGGTCGGTTGGGCCCAGGGTCGCGTAGAGGTTGGCCTTGCGTCTGTCGTCATCGAAGGTGAGATGGGACTCGACGCCCAGGTCCTTGAGGTAGTCGCGCACGTCGTGGATCAAATCCAGGTTGGAGTTGCGGCTGGTGGTATCGAAGCCGATCAGCCGTTCGATCATGGCGCGCACCTCGGCGCTCACTTCCGGAGTCTCGCTCACCTCTTCCCCTCTCGCTTATCTCAAGTGGGCGCCCAGCCGCCGCAGGTCCGAAAGATGGCAGACCGGCGCCGCGCGCGCCAGCCCCCGGCGAGAAATCGCGCCGGCTTGTCTTGACGAAGCACCGTCGAAGCCGGACCTTACGAGGCGCTCGATTCCCAAAACCGGCCGGCGCGTATCATGATCCGAAACCTGGTTTCCGCCCTCGTCCTGCTCTGCGCCGCCGCCACCGCGGCCGCCGATCCGCCTGGCGCGCCGTGGATTTCGGAATATGAAACCGGCCATCCGCTGGCGGGGCGCATTTGGCAACCGGCGGCGGCCCGCTTTGTCGCACCGGAGGCCGTGGCCGCCGCGCTGACCGCCGCGCGTTTCGTGTTGCTCGGCGAGCAGCACGACAACGCCGATCACCACCGCATCCAGGCCTGGCTGGTCGCGGAGATGTTCGCGGCCGGGCGCCGGCCGGCCATTGCCTTCGAAATGTTCGCCAGCAACCAGCAGGCGGCGCTCGACGCGCACTTGGCCGCCCAGCCCCGGGACGCGGCCGGCATCGGCGCGGCACTCGGCTGGGCCGAGACCGGGTGGCCGGACTGGGACCTCTACCGGCCGATCGCCCAGGCGGCGCTCGACGGCGGCGCGGCGCTCCTGGCAGCCGATCTGCCGCGGGCGCTGCGGCGCCGGCTGGCGCGGGACGGCGTCGCGGCGCTGGGCGTGGAGCGGGTCGCGGCGCTCGGCCTCGACCGGCCACTGCCCGAGAATCTCGCCGGGAATCTGCGCCGGGATATCGTCGAGAGCCACTGCGGCCAGCTACCCGAGTCCATGATCGGCCCCATGGCCACGGTGATGATCGCGCGCGACGCCCAGATGGCCGAGGCGCTGCGCCGCGGCGCGGCTCTTGTAGGTCACGATGGCGCGGTGTTGATCGCCGGCAAGGGCCACACGCGCAACGACCGTGGCGTGCCGCTCCACCTGCGGCGCGCGGACGCGGCGGCAGCCATCGTCAGCCTGGGCCTGTTCGAGGTCGTCGAAGGCGCACGCAAGCCGGCGGATTACGCGGCGTTCCTCGGCACGGCGGCCCTGCCCTTCGATTTCGTCTGGTTCACCCCCATCGCTGATCCGGAAAACCCCTGCGCGAAATTCGCCGAGCAACTGAAGCAGGCCCGCGATCGGCACGAAAACGATTCCAAAGAGTTGGAATGATGTTGGGCCGCCCCTCTGTGCTATCCTAGTCGGCAACCGGGAAAAGCGATCCGGATTACTCCGGATTTTGAATGCGCTGTCCGATGCGCAAGGGGAGGCAAACGATGAAATCTCGAGCGGCGATCCTATTCGAGGCCGGCCAGAAACTGGAGATCTGCGAGGTCGACGTGCAAGACCCGGGTCCGGGCGAGGTGCGTATCCAGATGGTTGCGGGCGGGGTCTGCCACAGCGACCTGCACGTCATGACCGGGCACTTGAGCGCCCCGCTTCCGGCGATCCTGGGGCACGAGGGCGCCGGCATCGTTGCCGACGTCGGCGCGGGCGTGATTTCGGTGCGGCCGGGGGATCACGTGATTCCGCTCTGGCGACTCTCCTGCGGCGAGTGCGAATACTGTACCGGGGGGCGTCCGGCGCTGTGCGCGGCCGGGACCGAGATTCGCTGGACTGGGCGGCTTCTGGACGGCACCAGCCGATTCGAGCTGGACGGCCGGGAGATCAAACACTTCGCCGGCGTGTCCAGCTTCTCCAACTATACGGTGGTACCCGAGAAGTCGGTTCTGAAAATCCCCGACGACCTGTCCCTCGATCGGGCGGCCCTTCTGGGATGTGCCGTGATTACCGGCTGGGGCGCGGTGGTCAACGCCGCCCAGGTCAGGCCGGGGCGCACGGTGGCGGTATTCGGCACCGGCGGGGTCGGCATCAACGTGGTGCAAGGCGCGGTCCTGGCGGGAGCCGAGAAGATCATCGCGGTGGACCTGCTCGAAAGCCGGCTCGAGCACGCCAAGAATTTCGGCGCCACCCATATGGTGAACCCCGCCGCCGGGGATCCGGTCGAGCAGATTCGCGATCTCACCGGCGGCCGGGGCGTGGATTACGCCTTCGAGGTCGTCGGGCTCCCGGTCACCATGCGCCAGGCCTACGATTGCCTGGCCAAGCGCGGCGTGGCGATGGTCGTCGGGATCACGCCGACGACCGCCGAGGTGACCATACCGTCGCTGTCGCTGGTCTATGACGAACGGGTCCTGACCGGATCGCTCTACGGCTCGGCGGCGCCGAAGACAGACATCCCGAGGATGATCGACCTTTACCGGGCCGGCAGCCTCAAGCTGGACGAATTGCTCAGCCGCAGCTACCCGATCGAGGAGATCAACCAGGCCTACGACGCCCTGCAGTCCGGCGAAACGCTGCGCAGCGTCGTCACATTTTGACCGTGCGGCGGGGCACGCTCCAGTCTCGCTTGGCCTCGGCTAGGGATTCCTGATACAAGGGCCGCGCCGATACTTGGAGCACCTGGGGGAGCCCCCCAGAGCTCCGTGGTTGCGGGTGGTTCGATGCGCCGGGGGCGATTGTTGCATTCGATAAGTTTGGGGCTGGTCCTGTTCGGGGTCTGGCTGTTGCTGTCCGGGTTCTTCGAGCCCTTGCTGCTCGGCCTCGGGGTCCTGTCCTGCGTCATCGTGGTATTGATCGCCAACCGCATGGACGTGATCGACCACGAGGGCCAACCGGTCCAACTGGGCTGGCGAATCCTTACCTACTGGGTCTGGCTGGCGGTCGAGATCGTCAAGGCCAACCTGGACGTGGCGCGCCGCATCCTCGACCCCAAACTGCCGATCGACCCGGTCCTGGTCCGGGTCAAGGCGAGCCAGGCGAGCGAGCTCGGCCAGGTCATCTACGCCAATTCCATCACGCTTACTCCCGGCACGGTCTCGATGCGGGTCGGTGGCGGCGAGATTCTGGTTCACGCCATCGCCCGGGAGATGGCGGAGGACCTGGAGGGCGGCGAGATGGACCGCCGCGTGACCGCGGTCGAACGCGGCGGCGGGCGACGGCCCGTCCCCGGCACCGGCGGGGAGGCCGCCTGATGTTCGTGGCGGCGACGCTCGCGCTTCTGGTGACCATGGGCCTGGCGCTGGCCCGCGCCCTGCTCGGACCGACGGTCTACGACCGGGTGCTGGCGGTGAACAGCTTCGGCACCAAGACGGTGCTGCTGATCGCGGTGTTCGGCTTCCTCACCGGGCGGCCGGATTTCCTCGACATCAGCCTGATTTACGCCCTGATCAACTTCATCGGGACCATCGCGGTGCTCAAGTTTCTCAAGTATGGCGATCTCGGTACACCCGGAGACACGCCGGATTCGGGCGAGGAACCGGCCGAGTGATGGAAGTCCTGGTCGACATCGCGTCCTGGGCCTTGCTGGTGTCGGGCGGTACGTTCTGCATCATCGGCGGGCTCGGCCTGCTGCGCCTGCCCGACGTCTATGCGCGCATGCACGCGGCCGGCATCACCGATACCCTCGGCGCCGGGCTGATGCTCGGCGGGCTCATGCTCCAGGGCGGGCTTAGCCTGGTTTCCGTCAAATTGGTCCTGATCCTTGTGTTCCTGCTCTTCACCAGCCCGGCCTCCACCTACGCCCTGGCCAATGCCGCCTACCGGCGCGGCGTCGCGCCGCTGCTCGGCGGCGGCACATCCGAGAATAAGGACGACGCGCCATAGAAGCCCTGGTCAACATCGTGCTGCTGTCGTTCCTGGCGGTCATGGCGTTCGGCATCCTGCGGCTGAGGAACCTCTTCGCCGTGGTCATGCTGAGCGGCATCTATTCGCTGCTCTCCGCCGGGCTGTTCGTGGCGCTGGATGCGGTCGACGTGGCCTTCACCGAGGCCGCGGTCGGCGGCGGCATCGTGACCATGCTGATGCTCGGCACCCTGGCGCTGACCACGGACCGGGAAAAGCTGCCGGAGGGACGGCTCCAGATAATTCCGCTGGTGGCCGTGATCGCGACCGGCGCGCTGTTGATTTTCGGCACCCTGGACATGCCGAGCTACGGCGATCCCGATGCGCCGATC
>CAXMQD010000364.1:0-16099 GCA_964194965.1 uncultured Acidimicrobiia bacterium
GCTGGCGCCCGACGTCGAGCCCAAGATTATCGCCCGCGGCACCCCCGGATTCTCCGGTGCCGATCTCGCCAACCTGATCAACGAGGCCGCGCTCATTGCCGCGCGCAGCGGCAAGCGCGTGGTCACCATGGCCGATTTCGAATACGCCAAGGACAAGGTCATGATGGGCGCCGAGCGGCGCTCCATGGTGATGACCGAGGAAGAGAAAAAGATGACCGCCTACCACGAGGCCGGTCATACCCTGGTCGGCTTGTTCGTGGAGGGCAACGACCCGCTGCACAAGGTCACCATCATCCCGCGTGGCCGCGCGCTTGGCATCACCATGAACCTGCCCGAACGCGACCGCTACTCCATGAGCTTCAAGGAGATCAAAGCCCGGCTGGCCATGATGTTCGGCGGCCGTGAGGCCGAGGAAATTGTCTATGGCCCCGAAAACGTGACCACCGGGGCCGCCAACGACATCCAGCAGGCGACCAGCCTGGCCCGCTCCATGGTCACCGAATGGGGCATGAGCGAGAAGCTCGGCCGCCTGCGCTATGTCGACAATCAGGAAGAGATATTCCTGGGCCATTCGGTCGCGCGCAGCCAGACCATCTCCGCGGAGACCGCCAAGATGATCGATGAAGAGGTCCGCCGCATCATCGAGGAGGCCGAGACCACGGCGCGCGACGTGCTGACCGAGCACATCGACGATCTGCATGCCGTGACCAAGGCGCTGCTCGAGTACGAGACCCTGAACGCGGCCGAGGTGCAGGCAATTCTGCGCGGCGAGCCGGTCGACCGTGGCGAGGACTCGGACGCGGAAGGCTTGGGCGGGCGGCGCACCTCGGTGCCCTCCAGCGGTAAGGCCGCAAAGGGCAAGGACGCGCCTCCGGGCGGCCTGGAGCCGGAGCCGCAGCCGGGCGGTTGAAGCTCCCCGCGGCCCACCTCGATTCAGTGACTTATTTCGGAGCCCCGCTTGTACGCGGGGCTCTGCTTTTATAGACATGGGCGCCATGAGCCTTCGTCTGACTCTCTGCCCCCGCGCCATCGAGGACCGCGCCACCGCGCCGGCCGACAGCTTGCCGCTGGCCGGCGGGCCGCGCCATTTCGCCGCCTGCGAGGCGGTGCTGCGCGAGGCGGTGCTGCACGAGGCTGGCCAGGAACGCGCGCGCGAGGTCGTGGCGGTGGCCGACTTGGGCGCCTGGGCGGCGCGCTTCGGTGCCGAGACGGCGGCCGAGGCCGAGGCCTTGCGGGCGCGCCTGAGCGCGCCGCGTCCGCCCTTTGCGGGGCTCGATCTCGGTGCGCCCCGGGGCCAACCCCGGATCATGGGGGTGATCAATGTCACCCCCGACTCCTTCTCCGACGGCGGCGACCGCTTCGATACCGGCCGCGCGGTCGCGGACGGCTTGGCCATGGTCGAGGCCGGGGCCGCGATCCTCGACGTCGGCGGGGAGTCGACCCGGCCGGGTTCGGCGCCGGTGGACGCGCAGGAAGAGCTGCGCCGGGTCCTGCCGGTGGTGCGCGGGCTGGCCGAGGCCGGCGCGCTGGTGTCCATCGACAGCCGCCGCGCGCCGGTTGCGGCGGCGGCGCTGGATGCCGGCGCGCGGGTGATCAACGACGTGACCGCGTTCGAGCACGATCCCGAAGGCCTGGCGTTGGCGGCCGAACGCGGCGCGCCGGTCGTCCTCATGCACATTCAGGGCGAGCCCGGCACCATGCAGGCCGATCCGCGCTACGACGATGCCGCCCTCGACATTTACGATTATTTGGAGCGCCGGGTCGCGGCCTGCGAGGCGGCGGGCATCGCGCGCGCCGATATCGCCGTCGATCCGGGTATCGGTTTCGGCAAGACCGTGACCCACAATCTGGAAATTCTGAACCGGATGGCACTCTACCAGGGGCTGGGCTGCGCGGTCGTGCTCGGGGTCAGCCGCAAGCGCTTCATCGGCAAGCTGTCGCGGGGCGAGACGCCCAAGCAGCGTCAGCCCGGCTCTCTGGCGGCGGGGTTGGCGGGGATCGCGCGCGGCGTTCAGATCCTGCGCGTCCACGACGTGGCCGAGACGATTCAAGCCTTGGCCCTGTGGCGCGCCATCGAAGACCCTGGCCAGAATGGAGAGCGGGGAATGTCGTGAACCCGGGGGGCCATTCTGTTATGGTTTTGTTATAATTCGTAGGGAATGCTTCGCGCCTTCCGTTTCCTCTCGCGCGTTCTGGAACACGTCTTATGCGTAAGCTCTTCGGCACCGACGGCATTCGCGGCACCGCCAATACGGAGCCGATCACCGCGGCGACCGCGCTTGTGGTGGCCCAGGCCGCGGGCACCGAATTCCTGCGCGGCGACCACCGGCACCTGGTGGTGATCGGCAAGGATACCCGGCTCTCGGGCTACCTGCTGGAGCCGGCGTTGACCGCCGGGTTCGTCTCGGTCGGTATGGACGTGGTGCTGCTCGGCCCGCTGCCGACGCCGGCGGTGGCCATGCTGACGCGCTCGCTGCGCGCCGATCTGGGCGTGGTCATTTCGGCGTCCCACAACCCTTACCAAGACAACGGCATCAAACTGTTCGGTCCCGACGGCTATAAGCTGTCCGATGACGTGGAGCGGGCGATCGAGGCGCGCGTGGCGCGCGGCGCCGGCGGTCAGTTGGCGGCCTCTGATGGCCTAGGCCAGGTCCGGCGGCTGGATGATCAACTCGGGCGTTACATAGAGTTCGTCAAGAACAGCTTCCCCCGGGGTTTGCGCCTCGATGGGCTCAAGATCGTGGTCGACTGCGCCAACGGCGCCGCCTATCGGGTCGCGCCCACGGTGTTCTACGAACTTGGCGCCGAGGTGGTGCCGCTGGCGGTCGAGCCTGACGGTTTCAACATCAACAAGGATTGCGGCGCGACCGCGCCCGGCAAGCTGTGTCAGGCGGTGCTCGACCACGGCGCCGAACTCGGCGTCGCGCTCGACGGCGATGCCGACCGCATGGTCATGGCCGACGAGAACGGCCGCCTGGTCGACGGCGATCAGATTCTCGGCCTCATCGCCCGTTCCTGGCGGGAGTCGGAGGTCCTCAAGGGCGGCGGCATCGTCGGCACGGTGATGGCAAACCTGGGCCTGGAGCGGTATCTCGCCGGGCTTGGCCTGGACCTGCTGCGCACCCCGGTCGGCGACCGCTACGTGGTCGAGCGCATGCGCGAAGGCGGCTACAATCTCGGCGGCGAGCAGTCCGGCCACATCGTGCTCAGCGACTACAGCACCACCGGCGACGGCCTGATCGCGGCCTTGCAGGTGCTCGCCGTGCTGGTCCAGGACGGCGGCAAGGCGAGCCAGGTCACCCGGGTCTTCGAGCCGCTGCCGCAGGTGCTCAAGAACGTGCCGCTTGGCGGCGGTATTGCGCCCGAAACCGCACTCAAGGACGCGGCGGTGCGCGCGGCCGTGGCCGCGGGCGAACGCGCGCTTGGCCGTGGCGGGCGGCTCCTGATCCGAAAATCCGGCACCGAGCCGGTGGTCCGGGTCATGGGCGAGGGCGAGGACGCGAAGGCGGTCGGCGACGTGGTCGAGACCATTGCCCGCACCATCGCCAAGGCGGCCGGCTGAGCGCTGCTAAAAGGAAATCGGTAATGACCGCGCGGGTGCTCATCGTGGCCGGCTCGGATTCGGGCGGCGGCGCCGGGATACAGGCCGACATCAAGACCGTGACCGCGCTCGGCGGCTACGCCATGACCGCGGTGACCGCGCTGACCGCCCAGAACACCCGGGGCGTGTTCGGTGTGGTCGGGGTCGCGCCGGACTTTATCCAGCAGCAGATGCGGGTCGTGCTCGAGGACGTCGGCGCCGACGCCATCAAGACCGGCATGCTGCACAACACGGCGGTAATCGCGGCGGTCTGCGCGGTGCTCGAGGAACTCGATCCGGCGCCGCCGGTGGTGGTCGACCCGGTCATGGTCGCCCAAAGCGGCGATTCCCTGATCGAGGCCGACGCGGCGGCGACATTGGCGCGCCGGTTGGCGCCGCTGGCCACGGTACTGACCCCCAACGCACCGGAGGCGGAGACCCTGGTCGGCCGCGAAATCGCGGACGTGGCCGCCATGGTCGAGGCGGCCTATGACCTGCTCGATCTGGGGGCCAAAGCGGTGCTGCTCAAGGGCGGGCACCTGGCCAGTGGACTCCGGGGCGGCGAGACCGTGACCGACGTGCTCGCGACCCGGGACGGCCACGAGATCTTCGCCAGCCCGCGCATCGAGACCACCAGCGACCACGGCACCGGCTGCACCCTGGCCTCGGCGCTCGCCACCGGCCTGGCCCAGGGCCTGGCGCCGCGCGCCGCGGTGGTTCGCGCCCGCGCCTACCTGCGGGAGGCGCTGCGCACCGCGCCGGGGCTCGGCCAGGGCCACGGCCCGGTCAACCACGGCCACACCGTTCGCCCCTTCGACGGCGAGGGTTAAGTCCGTAGATTTTTCATTCACACCGGATCGCAGCTTCGCGCCCCTATCCCCAAATGTCGTTGCCGGGCTTGACCCGGCACTTCCTCGAGGTCGCGGTCTGGTCGGTCGGTCGATGGACCCTCGGGTCAAGCCTCAGGGCGACAGAGCAGCGCGCGGCCGCTTTCGAGTCCGCGTTCCGCGCCGAACTCTCACACTATCGAGCCGAACCGGAAGCGGATATCCTGACATCGGATCAGTCAAGGGGGGCATGTCGGATGAAAATCGTCATAAATGGTGCGAGCACGCCCGAGGCGGTTCCGGGCCTCATCGCCATCGCAAGCGAAACCGATCTGGTTTGTGCCTCGGATAAAGAGGGTCTGGCAGAGGCGTTGCCAGGTGCGGATATTCTTCTCGGCTGGAATTTCCAGAGCAGAGATATGCGCGGTCAGTGGCACAGAGCCGATAATCTGAAATGGATTCACTGGTGCGGCGCGGCCGTCGACCGGGTGATGTCTCCTGAACTGAGGGCCTCTGATATTATTCTAACCAACGCGCGTGGTATTTTCGACAGCGTGATGGCCGAGTATGTGCTCGGCTATATGATTTTGGAATTGAAGTTGTTTCGGGAAACCTGGCGTTTGCAAGACGAAAAGCGTTGGCAAACCCGCCTGACGGGAAAGCTTGCCGGCTCGCGCGCGGTTATTTTCGGCGTGGGTTCGATCGGCCGGGAAACCGCGCGGCTGCTGCGATCCGTGGGCGTTAAGGTTTCCGGTGTGGGACGCCGGGCGCGCGGGGACGACCCTGATTTCGGCACGATTTTCGGCCCGGATCATGCCTTGCGGGCGATAGAGGATGCGGATTGGGTCATAGGCCTGCTGCCGCTGACCAAAGAAACAACCCGGTATTACGGAGCGAAATTTTTCGACGCCATGAAGCGGGAAGCGCGTTTCATGAACCTAGGGCGCGGAGAGTCGGTGGACGAGAGCGCCCTTATCGCATGCCTCGAACAAGGCAAGATCGCTGGCGCAATGTTGGATGTGTTCAATAACGAACCGCTTGATCGAAACAATCCGATTTGGCAGGCCCCCAACATCGTTATCTCCCCCCATACCAGCAGCTATTACGCGGAGTACGAGGAGGACATGGCAAATCAGTTTCTGGATAACTTTGCCCGATTCAAAGAGCGGAAGCCGCTTGAAAACGTGATCGACAAGGATATCGGTTTTGTGCCGTCCGAGCGTTGAGGAAGTGATCTAAGAGTGCGCTGTCCCATCGGCGGCGGGCGAAACGCTTGGGCCGCGGTTTCTAGACGATCGTGCTGAAACTCTGGCCCGGGCCATCGCGGAGCAGCTCCGCGAGCCGAATCAGGCCGGTTTTGAGGTCCGCACGGGTTCGCGGCGGGCCGAGGCCGATCCGGACGCCATGTTCTACCTCCTGGCGGCCCACGGCGAAGTGCCCGGCCGGCACCACGAGGACGTTCGCGCGTTCGGCCGCGGCCGCGAAATCCGCTGCGCGCCATGGCTCCGGAAGCCGCAGCCAAGCGTATTGGCTGCCGGGCGGGCAATCCATGTCCCAGGCGCCCAAAATTTCCAGGGCATGCTCGCGCCGCGCGGATAGCTCGCGCCGGTTGCTTTCCAGGATGTCTACCGCGGTGCCGTCGCGGATCCAGCGGCTGGCGATCTCCGCGGGGATCGGCGAGGCCATCATGCAGGTCGCGCGCACCGCGCCGGTGAGATTCTCGATGGCCCGGGCCGGCCCGGCGACGTAGCCAACACGCAGTCCCGGCGCCAGGGTTTTGGAGAGACTGGTGATGTAATAGCCGCGTTCGGGGAGCAAACTCGTGAGCGCAGGCGGGGCCTGGTCCACCAGGTGCGCGAAGGTGTCGTCCTCCAGGACCGCCAGATCATGCCGGTCGGCGGCTTCGGCGATGGCGTGCCGGCGTTCCTCGGGCATGATCGACGTGGTCGGGTTCTGCAGCGTCGGAATACAGTAGAGCGCCCGCGCGTCGCCGGCGCGGCAGGCCGCCGCCACCGCCTCGGGAAGTATGCCGTTCTCGTCCGCGGCCAAGCCCTCCAAGCGAAGCCCTAGCATTCTCGCAATCGGCTGGATCACGGCATAGCTCAGGCGTTCGATCAGAAGCCGGTCGCCCGGGCGCGTCGTGGCCGCGAGCGCCACGGCGATGCCGTGGTTCCCGCCGTTGGTCACGATGACCCGCTCCGGCGGCACCTGGAGCCCGCGCCGCGCCAGCCATGCGGCGCCCGCGGCGCGGTGTTCGGTCCGGCCCGCGCCGGGCTGATAAGTGAGCAAGGCGGCCACGCGCGGATCCTCGGCGAGCGCCTTCAGTGCCGGACCCAAATAGCGGTCGCAGCTTCCCGGCGGGGGAAGGGCCAATCCGAGATCAATCATGGCCGGGTCGCGTTCGTCGTGGACGAAATAGGATTCCGGCGCCTGCGACCCGCGCACGAAGGTACCGCGACCGACTTCGCCGCTGACTAGGCCGCGTCGCTCGGCCTCGGCATAGGCGCGGCTCACGGTGCCCACGGTGACGCCGAGCCGCCAGGCGAGGTCGCGATGGGTTGGCAGGCGGTCGCCGGGCTCGAACCGGCCGTTAGCCAGGTCCGCGGCAAGCGCGTCGGCGATCGCGGCGTAGCGTGGCCCCGAATGGCCTTCCAAGTCGGGTTGCCAATTTGTCATGGTGACAATGTTTCCATTGACTCGTTATGAAGGGAGACAATATCTAACTTATCAAGACAATCAATGCAAACAAATTCTATGAGTAGGAGGATTGAATGCATACAATCTCACGGCGCTTAACGGCGTTCGAAGCTACCGTCGGCCGAATCGGCGCCGGATACTTCCGCGATCTGGTCCCGGCGGCGGTGTCACGAACCTTCGGAACCCTGCTGCTGTGGCAGCGCCACGCCAACGAACGCCATGCCTTGGCCCATCTCGATGATAGGATACTGCGCGATCTCGGCCTGAACCGGGCCGAGGTCGCTTGGGAATCGCGCAAACCGTTTTGGCGCGCTTGATCTCCCGCACCATAATGTCGAACCGTTCCGCACGGGCCCCTGTCGATTCTGGCGCTGCGCCAATCGGCGTTGCGCGCCGGGGCGGCGAGTCTGGTGGTGGGCGGATTGGCCGGCCTGGCCGTCATGCACTGGTTCTGGATCGGCTAGCGCCTTTGCGCGGCAAGTCGAGCTGGGGCACCATGTGCGCCGCAACAGCAACGGGAGAACCGCATGGCTGGATATATCATCGCCCGGGTGACCGTGTCCGATCCCGAGAAATACAAGAACTACACCGACGTGACTCCGGGACTGATTGCCAAGTATGGCGGGCGCTTCATCGTGCGCGGCGGCGAGACTGTGACCCTCGAGGGTCCGGAGGAAACCGGCCGCGTGGTGGTGATCGAGTTCGACTCCCTCGAACAGGCCAAGACCTTTTACGAATCCGACGACTATCAGGCCGCCATCGGGTTGCGCGCGGCCGCATCGACCGGACAACTGATTGCGGTCGCCGGCGTCTAAGCCGTCAACCGCGAGACCGGCAGCGGGCATGAGCGCGTCGACCGCCGCGCCCGCCGAGCAGACGACCCTGGGGCGCCAGGCCGCGGTGTTGCTTGCCGCCTACGGTGCCGTGGTGCTGTGGGGCGTCACGCCGCTGGCGACCAAGATCGCGGTGGCCGACCTCGATCCCCTCGCCGTCGGCCTGCTGCGCACCTTGCTGGCGGGGATCGCCGCGCTGCCGCTGATTTGGCTTGGCCGCGTCAAGCCGCCCAAAAGCGCGCGCGGCCGCGCCTACCTCGCGGTCTCGGCGCTCGGCGGCTTCGTGATTTTCCCGCTGCTATTCAGCTTCGGGCTGCGGCTCACTACGGCGGGCCACGCCGCACTCTTGCTCGCCATCCTGCCGGTCTTGACCGGGTCGATCGCCGCGCTCTTGGAGCGCCGCCTGCCGGGCGGGCGCTGGTGGCTCGGTTGCGCGATCGCGGTGGCCGGCACCGCGCTTTTGGTCGGCGCGCGCTTCGAAGTAAGCCTGGAAGACGGCAGCGCGTTCGGCGATCTATTGGTGCTGGCCTCGGCGGTGGCCGCGTCGGCGGGCTATGTCACGGGCGCGCGCGCGGCGCGCGAAACCGGGACTTGGGCGGTCACGCTCTGGGGCTTGGTGCTGGGCAGCGTGGTGTTGCTGCCGTTGCTGCCCTTTGCGCTGGGGGCGGGTGATCTCGCCGCGGCCGGCGCACTGGCTTGGGGTTCGGTGTTTTACATGGCGCTGGCATCCTCGATCCTGGGTTACGCCGCCTGGTACTGGGCGCTCGGCCAGGGCGGCATCGGGCGCACCGGCCTGGCCCAATTCGTTCAGCCGCTGGTCGGCGTGGTGCTGGCGGTGGCGCTGCTCGGCGAGGCCGTGACCTGGCCCATGGTGGCCGCCGCCGCCGCGATTCTGGCCGGTGTCGCGCTCGCCCGCGCATGACGACATGAATTTGTAATATGGAGACCGACATGACCGAGACCACGACCGAGATCCCGATCTATCAAGTGGACGCCTTCGCCTCGCAGGTTTTCGCCGGCAACCCGGCGGCGGTCTGCCCGCTCGAGGCCTGGCTGCCCGACGCGCTCATGCAGGCGATCGCGCTGGAGAACAATCTCTCCGAGACCGCCTTCGTGGTGAAGCGCGGGGCAAGAGCCGAGAGAGACGGCGCCGAATACGATCTGCGTTGGTTCACCCCGGCCCACGAGGTCGACCTCTGCGGCCACGCAACGCTCGGCAGTGCCTACGTCATCGCCAATCACCTAAACGGCGGCGCTACCGAGATCAGGTTCCATACGCGCAGCGGCCTGCTGACGGTGACCCGCGACGGCGAGATCTACACCCTGGACTTCCCGGTGCTGCCGCCCACGCGCCTCGACGACGACCCGGCGGTCGCCCAGGCGGTCGGTGGGGCCTTGGGCGCGGCGCCCCGGGAACTTTACGACCAGATGGACATGATGGCGGTATACGGCAGCGAGGCCGAAGTCGCCGCGCTGGTCCCCGACATGAACCAGGTGGCCGCGCTCGACACCCGCGGGGTCATCGCCACCGCGCCGGGCGACACCTGCGATTTCGTCTCGCGTTTTTTTGCGCCGCGCGCCGGCATCCCGGAGGATCCGGTGACCGGCTCGGCGCACTGCATCACGACTCCCTATTGGGCCGAGCAACTCGGCAAGAACCGGATGAGCGCGCGCCAGATTTCCGCGCGTGGCGGCGCGCTCGAGGTCGAGCTCAGCGGCGAGCAGGTGCGCATCTCCGGCCGGGTCGTGCCTTACATGGAGGGCCGCATCCGTGTCTGAGCCGGCGGTCGAAATTCGACCGGCCCATGGCGCCGAGGACATGGCGACCCTGCGCGCGCTGTTCCTCGAATACCAGGACTGGCTCCAAGTGGACCTCTGCTTCCAGGATTTCGAGACCGAGCTCGCCACCCTGCCGGGCGGTTACGCGCCGCCCGCGGGCGCGCTCTGGCTCGCCTATGTGGACCGCGAGCTCGCCGGCTGCGTTGGCTTCCGGCCCCACGAGGAGAAAGCGGCCTGCGAGATGAAGCGGCTGTGGCTGCGCCCGAACTATCGCGGCCTGGGCCTCGGCCGGCGCCTGGCGGTGACCTGCATCGCGGCCGCGCGCGCGGCCGGCTACCGGACCATCTGCCTCGACACGCTCAGCTTCATGGACGCGGCGCGGTCGCTCTACGCCGACCTCGGATTCCACGAGATCCCGGCCTACTACGATAACCCCCTCGACGACGTGCGTTACCTCGAGCTCGACCTGGGCGCGGCAGCGCAGGTGCGTGCCTAGCGCCGTTCCCGCCTGGCGACTCCGGGCCGCACCCGGCATACTCGCCCGCGCCTGAATTTACGCGGGGGGAGAGCATGATCGAGCGGTATCTGGACGACTTTGAGATCGGCGAGCGCTTCGTGGGGCCCGGCATTACGCTGAGCGAGGGGCAAATCCTCGACTTCGCGCTTATGTACGACCCGCAGCCGTTTCATCTCGACCGCGAGGCGGCGGCATCGCCGTTCGGCGGGCTGATCGCCAGCGGCTTCCAAACGCTTGCGCTCGGTTTTCGTTCGCTCTACCAGGCCGGCGTGATCAACCATTCATCGATCGGTTCGCCCGGCTTCGACGAATTGCGCTGGCTCAAACCGGTGCGTCCCGGCGACACGCTCCACACCGAGGTCGAGGTCAAAACCAAGCGCGCCTCCCGGTCCAAACCCGACCGGGGCACCCTCAATCTGGCCTGGGAGGTCAAGAATCAGAGCGGCGAGACGGTCATGACCCTGACCGGCATTCACCTGCTGCGCCGCCGCCCCGCTTGAGGGGGGAGGGGGTCGGTTGGGACAGACTAGGGGCAGGAGCGCGGATAAGCCGAAACTCGTCGCGCGAACGCCGCATTGCCGATTGTGCTACCATCATCGCCGGCCCGCGACAGTCACCCGAGGAATCGCGGGTCGGAACATCTGCCATCGGACCATTCACCGGATCTCGGAGCGGTTGCCATGAAATTCGTTCAATTGGCCGTCATCGGCTTGTTCGCGTTGTCCGCTGGCGCCCAGGCCGCCGATGAAGATGATTTGAAACTTCTTTCATCGACGAAAAATTGTTTCCGGTGTGATTTGAGCGAGGCGGAGCTTCGCAAGGCCGACCTGAGCGGAGCCGATCTGCGCGAGGCCAACCTGTTCGGAACCAATCTGTTCGGGGCCGACCTCGGCGGGGCCGACCTCGGCGGCGCCAACCTGACCCGCAGCGATCTGCGCGCGGTCAACCTGGCGCGGGCCATCTTGCGCGGCGCCGACCTGCGCGTGGCCGACATGGGCGGAGCCAAGCTAAACCAGGCCGAGCTCACCGGCGCCAACCTGCGCTCGGCCGACTTGGTCGGTGCCGATCTACGCGGGGCCGTTCTGCTGGACGCGAAGCTGGCTGGGGTCAACCTGCTCGGCGCCGACCTGCGCGGGATCGATCTGCACCGGACCGAGCTGGTTTGGGTCAACCTGACCGGGGCCGACCTGCGTGGCGCCGATCTGCACGGGACCGAACTTTTCGATGCCGAGCTGGTCGGGGCTGACCTGCTCGGCGCCAACCTGCGCGGGACCGACTTGCACGAATCGAATTTGAGCGGGGCCAACCTGAGTGGCGCGGATGTGGGCGCGGCCAATCTAGCCGAGGCCAACCTGAGCGGAACCGACCTGCACGAGGCCAACCTCAGTGGGGCCGATCTGACGGGGGCCGATTTGAGCTACGCCTACTTGGGCGGGACCGACCTTTCCGCCGCCGGTCTGAGTGGGGCCGATCTGCGCTACGCCTTTTTGGGCGGGGCCGGCCTCGACGGGGCCGAGCTGAGCGGGGCCAATTTAAACATGACCTCGGAACTAACCCAGCGACAGGTTTCGAGCGCTTGCTCGGATCCGGAGAATCCGCCCGGCTTGCCTAGCGGCCTCGAATTACCACCGGCTTGCGCGGAATAAAGCGATGGAACCGGCCTCTTCCGGATTTAGCCCGCGCTAGATCGGGGAACCGCCGCGCGCCTTTAGATTGGCGAGAAACTCACGCCGGTTCTTGGGCCCGAGGGTCAGGAAATGCGGGTCCGGGTTTTCTCGATATTCGCTGCGCCGCCGCTCGATTGCGTCGTGACGTGCCCGTTTTAGGATCTCGTCGGCGTGGACTCCGTAGGGCCTGGCCGCATTCAGCCCGAAGATCCGGGCGCGCAGCCCAGGGGTCATCTTCGGATAACCGTGCTTCTCCCGCAGCTCGGGTGAGATCTGAAAGGTGCGGAGCGCCTGTATCTGATCCTGGGGCGAGCCATACCAGATGCAATCGGAGCCGTAGAGTACGTTTCTCTCGCCAATATGCTTGACCAGCTTGCCGATGATGTGGGCCGCGCTATCGGGATCGCGCATGGCGAAGCGCCAGGTGCTGCCGAGTTCCGCGTAAACGTTGCTGTTGCGCGCGACCCCGTTTTCCTCCACCGACCGGATAAGCTCGTCAACGCCCTCGCCGCGGGTGGGATCGTAAGGTCCCTCGGGCTGACCGGCGATGAAGCCGGAGTGGTAGACCAAAAAATTCACGTCGGGAAACATCTTGGCGACGATACCGATGTCGCTCGCGAGGCTGTGTTGGTACGACCGCCGGCCGAACGGCAGGCCCTTGTGGATGCAGATGTTCTTGACCCCCAGCGCGCGGGCCTTCTCGATCATGCGCAGGCCGGTGTCTTCGTCATGCAGGAAAAAGCCGCGATCGTCGGGGCCCCACTGGGTGTAACACTTCCAGGCCGATACGCCCCATCTCTCGGCGAGTTCGTCCATGCCCTCGAGATCGCCGTCCTGGTTCGGGTTGACCCGGCCATGAATCAGAAGCCGATGGGTGCCCGCCATCTCATCGATGATGCGGCGCACCTCGTCGGCTTCCCGGATCGTCAGCAGCTCTTTCTCCCGCCGCGAGGGAATGAACGACAACACCATCATGTCGGTGTCGGAATCCAAGAAGATATCCTTGATGAACCGCTCCGCGCCCCCGAGGCCGGTCCGCCCGAGTCCGTGCTGGCCCACGAAATGGCCCTGTACGTCGAATACGAACTCGCGGCCCCCGAGCCGTTCGAGCGCGACGCCCGGGTCGACCGCCGCCACCCGTTCCAGCTCGAAAAATCCGCCGGTTCTGCCGGAAGCCGCGTTTGCCGCGTTGAAGGCCAGCAGGGTACTTGCGGCGCCGCAGGCGGAAACCATGAAGGCCCGGCGGCCGACTCCACGCCGCTTGGCATTCTCGCTGGCAAATTTCTGTGCCAGTTGGTTCGCGCCCCGATTGGTGGCGTCGAGGGCGATCGGCATGAACTCGCCGTTGGACGTCGAATCCAACTTTATCGGAAGGCGCGTTCCCTCGGGATCGGTGCTAGGACGCATGGCATGGCTCCTGCGCCGTGGAGTGGGCATCATGGCCTATCTCATGCTCCCGCCCAAGCCCGGGATCGCGCACCGCCCAGATCTCCAAGCGCCCCCAAGCGCCGGTGAGGCCGCGTCTTGATCCCGGTTCGTCAAATCCCGAACCGGGACCTTGCCCCCGCGTTGACGCGCTGCAGCATCGCTCATAGTATCGCGCGCGTCGCGACCCGGATTCGCGGGTGCCGCCGCGGTTTTCCTGCTCGAGGCCCCTGTCATGTCCAGCCCCCGTCCCAGGCCCCGTCCCAGCGTCCGGCCGCGCAACCCCCGCTTCTCGTCCGGCCCTTGCGCCAAGCGCCCAGGTTGGACCCCGGCCGCGCTCGACGATGCCCTGCTCGGCCGCTCGCACCGCGCGCCCGCCGGCAAGGCCAAGCTGGGCGAGGTGATCGCGCGATCTCGCGACCTGCTCGGCATCCCGGACGGCTACCTGCTCGGTATCGTGCCGGCGTCCGACACCGGGGCGGTCGAAATCGCATTATGGTCGCTCCTGGGCGCGCGCGGGGTCGACGTGCTGGCCTGGGAGTCCTTCGGCAAGGCCTGGGCCACCGATGCGGCCGAGCAGCTCGCGCTCGACGACCTGCGCGTCATCGAGGCCGGTTACGGTGCGCTGCCCGATCTCGGCCGGGTCGACTTCGACCGCGACGTGGTGTTTGCCTGGAACGGCACCACCTCGGGCGTGCGGGTGCCGGACGGCGAATGGATCGCGCATGCGCGCGCGGGCCTGACCATCTGCGACGCGACCTCGGCCGCCTTCGCCATGGCGCTGCCTTGGGACCGGCTCGATGCCGTCACCTGGTCGTGGCAGAAGGTGTTGGGCGGGGAGGCAGCCCATGGCATGCTGGCGCTATCGCCGCGCGCGGTGGCGCGGCTCGAAAGCCATACGCCGGCCTGGCCGCTGCCCAAGATCTTCCGCCTGACCTCCGGCGGCAAGGTGAACCGGGCCATCTTCGAGGGCACGACGATCAACACTCCCTCCATGCTCTGCGTCGAGGATGCGATCGATTCCCTGCGCTGGGCCGAGCAGGTGGGCGGCCTGCCGGCGCTGATCGCCCACGCCGAGACCAATCTCGCGGCCGTCGCCGCCTGGGTTGCGGCGCGGCCCTGGATCGATTTTTTAGCCGAGGCGCCGGACACCCGCTCGACCACCTCGATCTGCCTGAAGATCGTCGATCCCTGGTTCCTCGGCCTTGACGAGGCCCGGCAGCGCGCGGCCATCAAGCGCCTGACCGGGTCGATCGAGGAAGCCGGCGCCGGTTACGACCTGGCCGGTCACCGCGACGCACCGCCGGGCTTGCGCATCTGGGGCGGGGCGACGGTCGCCGGCGCCGACATCGAGGCACTGCTGCCCTGGCTCGACTGGGCGTTCGACGAGCTCCACGAAACGCGCGCCGAGGTCTAGGAATAGCGCCATGCTCAAAGTATTGATCTGCGACAAGATGAATTCCCAGGCCGCCGAGGTGTTCCGCGAGCGCGGCATCGAGGTGGATGTCGCCATCGGCCTGTCGCCCGAGGCGCTGATCGAAAAGATCGGCGCCTACGACGGCTTGGCGCTGCGCTCGGCGACCAAGGTGACCGAGGCCGCGATCGCGGCGGCGGACAATCTCAAGGTCGTCGGCCGCGCCGGCATCGGAGTCGACAATATCGACGTCGAGGCCGCAACCCGGCGCGGCATCGTGGTCATGAATACGCCCAGCGGCAATGCGGTCACCACCGCCGAGCATGCCATCGCCATGCTGTTTGCGCTCGCCCGCGAGATTCCGGCGGCCGACCGCTCGACCCGCGCCGGCAAGTGGGAGAAGTCGCGCTTCATGGGGGTCGAGTTGACCGGCAAGACGCTGGGCGTGATCGGCTGCGGCAACATCGGCGCGATCGTGACCGAGCGCGGGCGCGGCCTGCGCATGCGGGTGATCGCCTACGACCCTTATCTGTCGCCCGAACGCGCCCGCGATCTGGGCGTGGAAAAAGCGGACCTCGATGCGTTGCTCGCGCGCGCCGACTTCATCACGCTGCACGTGCCCATGACCGAGGAGACCCGGGGCATGATCGACGCCGCCGCGCTGGCCAAAACCAAACGCGGCGTGCGCATCATCAACTGCGCGCGCGGCGGCCTGGTGGTCGAGGAAGACCTTAAGGCGGCGATCGAATCGGGCCAGGTGGCGGGCGCCGCGCTCGACGTCTTCGCGCACGAGCCGGCCCACGAGAATCCGCTGTTCGAACTCGATCAAGTGGTGGCCACCCCGCATCTGGGGGCGGCAACCACCGAGGCGCAGGAGAAGGTGGCGCTGCAGATCGCCGAGCAGATGTCCGACTACTTGCTGACCGGCGCCATCACCGACGCCATCAACATGCCGGCCTTGAGCGCCGAGGAGGCCGAGCGCCTCAGCCCTTACATGCGCCTGGCCGAACTCTTGGGCAGCTTCGCGGGCCAACTGACCCGGACCGGGCTCAAGGGCGCGACCATCGAATTCGAGGGCGAGGCCGCCGAACTCAATTGCCGGCCGCTGACCCAGATCGCGCTGACCGGGCTGCTGCGGCCGATCCTGGACAACGTCAACATGGTCAGCGCGCCGGTGCTGGCGCGCCAGCGCAACATCGACGTGACCGAGATGAAGCACGAGCGCGACTGCGACTACCAGACCCTGATCCGCCTGACGGTGACCACCGAACGGGGGTCGCGCTCGGTCTCAGGCACGCTGTTTGGCGGCAGCAAGCCGCGCCTGGTCGAGATCAAGGGCATTAAGATCGAAGCCGAGCTC
>CAXMQD010000365.1:0-3977 GCA_964194965.1 uncultured Acidimicrobiia bacterium
CGTCTCCGGTGTCCAGTGACCCGATTTCCCTGTTAAACAGGGAATTAACAGGGAATTTTGGCGATTCTAGGCGATATGGCGGAAATATCACCCGAATCAATTCGTCAAATCAGTAGGTTAGCGACGAATTCCCGAAGAATCGGAACAGGGAATTTAATTGGCGTATCAGGGAATTTTCGCAGCGGAACAGGGAATTCGGGTAAGCGTCCAGCGGCGGCACGCTTATTTCCGGCTTTCCGGATGCGATCTTCTCTCCACGGTGAACTTTGAGATTCGGGAGGGGCGACCCCTACGCGCGCCCGTGACGGCGGTCACCTAAGAGATCGTGGAGGCCGGGGAGCCCGGGGGTTGATCATGGGCACATCGTGATCCCCGGTGATCACGGCGGGCGCCGCACGGCCCGCCCTTACGCTGTCAGGTGTTTGCACAGGCCCAAGGTCTCGACCCGGTGGCCGCGTGCGGCGAGCAGCTCGGCCAGGCCATTGCCCGGCTCGGATGGTGTGTCATTCCTCCGGGGCAGTTGGGTGTGCACCGCGCTGCAGCCGCGGTCCCGCGCCATGACCTCGATACCCTCGGCCAGTGCCTCCGCCACCGGACGGCGGTCAAACAGGTCGAAGGCCAGGAAATGGCCGGCGTCGAGCAAGCGGCCGTGGACCAGGTCCGGGACCACCCGGTAGCTGCATAGTCCGGCGATGTAATTGCGCTCGTCGGTGACCGCCAGGATGCCGCTGTCCCGGGCCACTCCGCCGGTCATCAACGCCGCCGCGAAGGCGCGCCAAGCCGCCAGTGTGACCGCCGGCAGGGCGGCCTGGATCAGGGGGAACGCCTGGGAGACGCGCTCCGCGGTCAGCGGCCGGATCTTGAGATGTCTCACGGGGTGGGCACTCCCGGGAAGCTGGATGTTGCGGGAATCTGGGCCACGCGCCCGGCACCGTCCATGACCTGGATCAAACGGCGCACCGCATCAGGGGTTTGGAAGCGGGCGAAGGCTCCGCTGGCCAGTCTTGTCGCACCGCAATACTAGGAATAATCCAGCGCTGGAATGGGCCGGGCCTCTGAGATAAACTCGACCCAGTCTGCCACGGGAGATCCCCATGGATGAGCCATGACATTTTTCGACGTAAAGAATGTGAAACCGCTTCAGGAATCGCGGCCGCGGCCCTTCGCCGTGCCCCGGAGTTCGCCCTGCGATGCCTGTACCGTGCGCAACCTGACCCTCTGCGCGGCCCTGGAGGAGCGGGAGCTGACGGAGATGGCGGCCATCGTCACGACCGTGGAATTGAGCCCCGGCGACCCCTTGTTCGACGAGGCCGAGCCGGCCGAGCACGTGTTCAACGTGACCGCGGGTGCGGTCAAGGTTTACAAACTGTTGGCCGATGGCCGTCGGCAGATGACCGGGTTTCTGTTTCCCGGCGATTTCCTCGGCCTGGCCAACGAGGAGACCTACGCCTACAGCGCCGAGGCGATCACCCAAACCGCGCTGTGCCGGTTTCCGCGCCGCAAGCTCCAGCGGCTGCTCGAGGAACATCCCAAGATGGGGCACCGCCTGCTCGGCATGGCCAGCCACGAGCTTGCCGCGGCCCAGGAGCAGATGTTGCTGCTTGGCCGCAAGACCGCGCGCGAGAAAATCGCTTCTTTCCTGCTCATGCTGTCGCGGCGCGCGACCCAGCGTGGTCAGGCCGGCGATCCGGTCTCTGTGCCCATGAGACGCAACGACATTGGCGACTACCTGGGTCTGACCACCGAGACGGTCAGCCGCACCTTCACCCAACTCAAACAAGGCGGCAGCGTCAGTCTGCTGCAGGGCGGCAAGGTGGAGCTGGTTGATCGCGCGCGGCTGGAAGAGATAGCAGAGGGCGACTAAGACTGGTACGTTGCTGTTCTTTCTGGCCGCCATCGCACAGAATCTCAAGAAGCTAGTGAGGATACTGGGCCGACTGCAAGCGGTGGCCGCCCCAGCAACCGCCTGAGAACAAAAGATAGGCCGCTCCGACCAAACCGCGATCTCACCTACCGCGGATCAACAAACCAAACCTCGGCCGGTTAGCCTTCGTCTTTGAGGATATCGTTTATCCAACTGAGGCCGGCCATGGCGGCAGGGAAGCCGAGGGTGGTGATGGCCAGCGCCGCGACCTGGCGCAGCTCCTCCGGCGCCAGCCCCTCCGCCGCGCCCTGGCGCGCGTGGGAATGCACCGCCCCTTCCGAACGCGCCCCGATCGACAGCGCCAACTTTAGCAGGCGCCGATCGCGCGCGTCCAAGGGGCCCGATTCGGAACAGGCCTGGCCCAGCGCCTGGTAGGCGTCCCAGGCCTCGGGCAACTGCGCGGCAAACACGCCGGCGCCGGAGGGCGGTAGCTCGGTCATGGTAATCTCCAGCTCAGTTGAAAGGGTTGTTGGTTCGATCGGAGGGTCAGGCCGGGCATTCGGCCTGAGCTAAGGCAGCGAGTTCGCTGTCTAGGAAATGATTGGCGAGCCGGGCAAGCTCCCGATAGAAGCTCAGTTGCGCGTGCCCGGCCGCTTGGCCGCAGAACTGCGGCAACCAACGGCCCAGATGGGTTTCCAGAAACTCTTTCTGGACGCGGCGGCTCTGGCTGGCCGCTGCGGCGTCCCCGGCCTCAAGGGCCTCAGCCTCGCGCATAGCCATCCGCGCCATGAACTCCAATTCCACGGAGACGTGATCCGGCAGGTCCCGGCGTTCCGGGGTCAGCGCGAAACCGGCGGCTTCCATGAAATTCCGCGCCCAGATGGTCGCCTGCCCGCAGAGCGAGGCGCCTGGACCGCCCAGGTAGGTCGCGGCATAGGGCCGGACGTGGCGTCCGGGACCGAGGAACAGGCGGGTGTATTCAACCGCCAAGGCTTCCAGCAAAGCATCTTCCGGCTGGTGAGTCAGTTCCTCCCGTAGATGGGCGCCGGCCGCCCCGAGCACCGCGGCGAAGCGTTCGTCCTTGATCCTTCTCAACAGATCCCGTGAGGGTTCGGCCCGGAACACCTCGGCCAGGAAGCCATAGAGCCCACTGCGCTCTCTGGCTGTCCCGGCCGAGGCTTCGGTGTCGTAGGTCACGGCCGTATCCAGCGCAGCCGTCATGCCGAGACCGCCCGGCTGACCGTGACCACGGTATCCATCCAGCGCTGTTGACCGCTGATCGGATCCGGGCTGTTCGGGATGATCCAGTTGGGGTGGGCGCCAAAGCTATCCCACCACTGGCCGTCGTCACCGACGGTCCCGTTGCCGTTCACGGACTTCTTGCCCGAGGCGTAGCGCCCGTACTCCCAGTGCCCGCAGTGGAACGAGATGGCGACCACGCCCGGGGCAATGGCTGGGGTGACCCGGGCCTTGGTCTCGATCTCGCCAACCTCGGAGCGCACCACGATGGTGTCGCCGTCTGCGATCTCCCGCGCGGCTGCGGTCTGGGGGTTCAGCCAGGCCGGGTTGTCGTGGTAAATCTCGGACAGCCACTTGCAGTTCTGAGTGCGCGAGTGGGTCTGCACGTTGACCTTGAAGGTGGTAAGGATCAGTTCATTATCCTTCATGGCCGCGTGCTCCGGGATCGCCACGTAGGTCGGCAGGGGTGCGAGGCCCTTGTCCTCCATGATCTCCGAGTAGACCTCGAAGTAGCCCGACTTGTTGACCGCGTCCGGCTTGAAGCCCTTGTAGACCAACGCGCCAATCTTCTGGCCGACATAACCCTTGAAGGCTTTCTTGGTGTGGGCGTAGCCGTTCTCGATCGCCTCGGCCTCGCTCTTGGCCCCGGCCTTTTGCCAGTTCCAGTAGACGCCGGTCGCCGCGTCGAAGATGACGCCGTCCTTGCTGAGCGCATCCGGCTTCACCTGCTTGGCGTAGGAGAAGTAGCGTGGCTTGGCATTGGGGTCGTGCCAAACGCCCTGCGCCTTCATGTATTCGAAGCCGCCAGCCTCCTTGACGCCCGGGGTCATTTCGCAGGACTCGCGGACGAAGGCCTCTTTGGACTCGATGCCCA
>CAXMQD010000366.1:0-8676 GCA_964194965.1 uncultured Acidimicrobiia bacterium
GGCGACGCTCGCCTGGGCGCCCTTGTGATATTCGTTGGGGCCGTAGGCGTTGAAAAACTTGAGCCCCGCCCACTGCACCGGCACCGGCCCGCCCTCGGCCAGGCGGCGCGCGACCCAGCGGTCGAACAGGTGTTTGCTCCATCCGTAGCCGTTGAGCGGCTGCAGCCGCGCCAGATGCTCGATCGCGGCGCTGTCGTCGAAACCTTGGGCGCCGTCGCCGTAGGTCGCCGCCGAGGAGGCGTAAAGGAACTGCTTGTTGTGCTCGGCGCAGAAGTCCCACAATCGGGTCGAAAGCCGAAAATTGTTCTCGGCCAATGCGTCGGCGTCGCGTGCGGTGGTGTCGCTGATCGCGCCCAGGTGCACCAGCGCGCGCACGCGGGTCGCCACGTCGCCGAGGTAATCCAGAATCTGCTCCGGCGGCACCACGTCTTCGAGCTCGAGCTTGGCAATGTTGCGCCACTTGTCGCCCGCGCCCAGACGGTCGCAGACGACAATGCGTTCGCCGCGCTCGGCCAACGCCGCGGCCAGGTTGGAGCCGATGAAGCCGGCGCCGCCGGTTATCACGATCACGCTGCTACGCCTCTCCCGATGCCCGGGTATTTCCGTAGCCCCTTATAGAAGCCCCGGCGCGCGTCCGGCAAGCGCGGGGTCGTGTTGCGGCCGATCATGGAGACAATTCCTAGCCGATTCTGGACGCGACAACCTCGACGGTGCGTGCCGTCCGCGGTGGCGCCCGGTTCGCGCGCGCTTGGCTTCACGGCCTCGTGATTCGCGGCTGGCAATCCATCGTAATACGTTACCTCGATTGGGATGACGGTTTTAGTGTGCTGGAAAATAATCAGGGAGAGAGCCATGACACTGAGGATCAACGACGAAGCACCGGATTTCACCGCCGATTCAACGGAAGGGACCATCAATTTTCACGACTGGATCGGCGACGGATGGGCGATCCTGTTCTCCCATCCGAAGGATTTCACGCCGATTTGCACGACCGAGCTCGGTTACATGGCGGGGCTCAAACCGGAGTTCGAAAAACGCAACTGCAAGGTGATCGGCATCAGCGTGGACGGGGTGAAAGAGCACGAAAAATGGTCGCAGGATATCGAGAAATCGCAAGGGCACGCCTTGAACTATCCGCTGATCGGCGATCCCGGGCTCAATGTCGTCAAGCTTTACGACATGTTGCCGGGCGGTGCCGGCGACAGCTCGGAAGGCCGAACGGCGGTCGATAACGCGACCGCGCGCTCGGTGTTCCTGATCGGTCCCGACAAGAAGATCAAGGCGACGCTCACCTACCCGATGAGCACCGGCCGCAATTTCGACGAAATCCTTCGGTTGTTGGATTCCTGCCAGCTCACGGCCAAGGAAAAGGTCGCCACGCCGGTCAACTGGAAACAGGGCGAGGACGTGGTCATCGTGCCGGCTATTTCCGATGCCGACGCCAAGAAGAAATACCCCGCGGGCTGGAAGGCGCCGCTTCCCTATCTGCGCTACGTTCCGCAGCCGTAGTAGGGTCTGGGCGACAGTCTATCATCAAAACGGCGGGTCCTCGGAGTCGCCGTTTTTTTTGCGATCACGGCCGCTTGCGCGGCATCGGCCAAGCCGGGGCCAGGCGCCGACATCGGTTGAAGGCGCCGGTCGCAGGAGTCATACTTCGGCGCGCGGGCCCGTTTCCGAGACCCCGCGAGAACCGAGGCGAGGCTCCCATGCAAACCCAAAACCGCTTGCTCGACGATCTCGCCCGGGTGGCGACCGGCGCCCTTGGGGTCGCCGCGGGCATGCGCGAGGAGATCGAGGCCCGGCTGCGCGACCAGTTCGCGCGCATCCTCTCCAATATGGACCTGGTGACGCGCGAGGAATTCGACGCGGTCCAAGCCATGGCCGCCAAGGCGCGCGCGGCGCAGGAGGACCTGGCCGCGCGCCTGACCGCGATTGAGGCGCAACTCGGCGCCGCCGCGGCTAAAACCAAGAAAGCATCCAAGAAAACCGCCAAGAGCGCCTCGGCCAAGGGCGCCGCCAAAAACGCCTGAGCGCCCCGGCCCGGGCCGTTCCCGGCGGTTATCCACCGATTAAGCCGGCCTGCCCGGCTAGGACTCTTGCGCCGGCAAAACGAATTTGGCACGCTACATCTTGTAGGCGTTGGATTTGATGGTGCCATATATCGGCGCTGCCGCGGGCCGGGTTGGGGCTTCGGGGGGGCTGGGCACCGGCGCCGTGAGGGGAGCCGCGGGTCATGACCACCAGTGTCGAGGCGCATTTCGCGCCGCCGCTCAATCCGATCGACGTGCTCGAAGAGTTGGTTGGGGCCAACGACTGGAGTTTCTCGCGCCACAACGATTCCGAGCTCATGTTCGAGATCGCGGGGCATTGGTCCGGCTATCAGATGTATTTCCTCTGGCAGCACGACATGAGCGCGCTGTTCTTCTCCTGCCAGCTCGAGCTCAGGGTGCCGGAAACCAAGCGGCCCCAGGTCTTCGAGCTCTTGGCCACGGTCAACGAGAACCTCTGGATCGGCCATTTCGACCTGGTCGCCGATGGCGCGGCGCCGGTCTACCGTCACACCGTGCCGCTACGCGGGGCGGCCGGGGCCAGCGCCGAACAGCTCGAGGACCTGATCGACGCGGCGGTGGTCGAGTGCGAGCGTTTCTATCCGGCGCTCCAATTGGTGGTCTGGGGCGGCCGCAGCATCGCCGACGCGCTGACCGTGGCGCGCATGGACACCATCGGCCGGGCCTGATCGGAGCGCGAAACGCCATGGACATCGGTGGTTCCCTGCTCCTGGCCGGCTGCGGCAAGATGGGCGGCGCCCTGCTCGACGGCTGGCTCGCCCAGGGGGTGGTGCCCGGCAGCGTCACCCTGATCGAGCCCCAGGCGGCGCTGACCTCCCGGTTTACGGCGCTTGGCGTCGGCGCGGCCGCCGAAGCCGCGGCGCTGCCCGCCGATGCGGCGCCGGCGGTGGTGGTGCTGGCGATCAAGCCGCAACAGATGGACGCCGCCTTGCCCGGCTACGCCCGCTTCGTGCGCCCGGGCACGGTGTTCCTGTCGATCGCGGCGGGCAAGACCATCGGCAACTTCGAGGCCGTCCTGGGCGCCGAGGCGGCGATCGTGCGCGCCATGCCCAACACCCCGGCGGCGGTCGGCCGTGGCATGACCGTGCTCTGCGCGAATTCGGCCGTCAGCGCGGCCCAGCGCGAAGTCTGCGGCGCGCTGTTGGCGGCGGTCGGCGAGACCGCCTGGGTCGAGGACGAGGCCCTGCTCGATCCGGTGACCGCGCTTTCCGGCGGCGGTCCCGCCTATGTGTTCCTGTTGATCGAGTGCCTGGCCGAGGCTGGCGTAGCGGCCGGGTTGCCGCCGGAGCTGGCCATGCGCCTGGCGCGGGTCACGGTGGCCGGCGCCGGCGAACTGGTTCACCGGGCCGAGGCGCCGGCTAGCACCCTGCGCGAGAACGTCACCAGCCCGGGCGGCACCACGCTCGAGGCGCTCAAGGTGCTGATGGCACCCGACGGCCTGCAGCCGCTGATGACCCGAGCCATCGCGGAGGCCACGCGGCGCAGCCGCGAACTGGGGTCTTAATGGCGGTTCCACGCCGCAAGGCGGCTTCGTGAAATGAGCGGGCCGCCACTCAAGGAGAGCGCCCGGCGGGTGCAAGACGCGCTGGCCGCGCGTGGGTTCGACTTTTCGGTGCGTGAGTTTCCGAAGTCCACCCGCACCTCGGCCGAAGCGGCGGCCGCGATCGGTTGCGAGGTCGCCCAAATCGCCAAATCCCTGGTATTCCGGGCGCGCGCCTCCGGCCGCCCGGTGCTGGTGATCGCCAGCGGCGCCAACCGGGTCGACGAGAAAGCGGTGGCGGCGCTGCTCGGCGAGAACATCGGCCGTGCCGATGCCGAATTCGTCCGTGCCGCGACCGGCTTCGCCATCGGCGGCGTGCCGCCGCTGGGCCACGACACGCCGCCCGTGACCCTGATTGACCGGGACCTGCGCGCCCTCGACGAGATTTGGGCCGCGGCCGGAACCCCGAACGCGGTGTTCCGCCTGACTCCCCGGGACCTGGTGGCCGCGACCGGTGGCCAGGTCGCCGATATCAAGCAAGTGTGATTTTGCGGGCTGGTGATTTCTTGGGCCGATTGCCGCGATTGGTGCTAAAATAGCGCCCGCGAGGCGGTAATACCAAAGGTCCTCAATATTGACCCATAGAGACGACTTCCCAAGGCTTTCGGCCAGGAGCGCGTGGCGTGGCGGTGCGGGGCACCGCGAGCCATGCGGGACGCCGCCCGAAAGCCTTGGGAAGCCGCCGTTCCGGTCGCGCGGGCGAACCGCCGGAGTGCGTCGGGAAGCCTTGCCGATGACCCACATCGCCCGCGGCTCCCCTCCTGCCCGGCGGATCGCCCGCGCGATCTCTATGGGTCAATATTGAGGACCTTTGGTATTGTGGCCAAGAAGAAACCCGATATCCCAGACCAGGTGATCGACGCCGCGATGGCGTTGGCGGCGACACGCGGCTGGCGCGGCCTGACGCTCGCCGATATCGCCGAGGCGGCCAAGCTGCCGCTATCCAAGGTCCATCCGGTCTATTCCTCGAAGGCGGCGATCCTGCGCGGCTTCACGCGCCGGGTCGATGCCGCGGTGCTGGCCGGCGAGGAACCCGGTGCCGGCGAGGGCGGCGCCCGGGACCGGCTGTTCGAGGTCCTTATGCGCCGCTTCGACGCGCTCCAACCCCATCGCGAGGCCCTCGGCAACATCGTCTTGGACCAGGCCCGGGACCCGGTCGCGGCGCTCTGCGGCCTGGGCCGGCTGGAGCGCTCCATGGCGGCCATGCTGGAGGCGGCCCGGCTGTCCTCGGGCGGCCTGCGCGGCCTACTCCGGGCCAAGGCGCTGGGCCTGACCTATCTGGCCACGCTCAAAGTGTTCCTGGGCGACGACAGCTCCGATCTGGCGGCCACCATGGCCGCGCTCGACCGCAACCTGCGCCGCCTGGACCGTCTGGCGGGCAAGTGTTCGCGCATGCAATGTCGGGCCGCTGTCGCCGCCGAATAATTTCGCGCCATCGCCTGAATTTTCCCTAAAATCAGCTAAAAATGGCGGAAACTCCGGGATTTCATGCCCGAATATATTTTTGTTGCACCGCACAAAAATCGCTTGACCAAGGTCTTCGGCAGAGCCATATTAACGTCAGATATTGCACTGCAACATAACCCACGCCTGCGCCCCTCAAGGCCGGCGAAACGAGGAGATCAAGATCATGGCGAAGGCAAAAGCGAAGACCGGCAACCCCTTCCTGGACGCCGATATGGGCAACATCATGGATTTCGGCAAGCTTGCCGAGCAGTTCAAGCTTCCCGGTGTCGACACCACGGCGCTGATCGAGAGCCAGCAGCGCAACGTCGATGCGATGACTAAAGCCAATCAGATCGCCTTCGCGGGCGTTCAGGCGATCATGCAGCGTCAGGCCGAGATTCTGCGCGAGACCCTGGACGGGACCACCAAGGCGGTGCAGGCCTTCGCCAAGACCGACAAGCCCGAGGACATCTGGGCCAAGCAGGCCGATCTGGTCAAGGAGGCCTACGAGCAGGGCCTTTCCAACCTGCGCCAGCTGACCGAATTGAGCACCAAGGTCAACACCCAGGCGGCCGACCTTTTGACCCACCGGGTCGCCGACGGCCTGGACGAGCTCAAGGGCGCCTTCAAGCCGGTCAACGGCGCCAACGGAAAGGCCGTCTAGTAACGCTTGACGCCACCAGCCACGCCGCGCCGGAAATTCCGGCGCCGGCCGTGGCCGGTCGGACGAAATTACCTCCCTTAACTGGCCTCGATTCATTCAGGCGGGCCGCCGAAATTGGCGGCCCTTTCTTTTTGCCCGGCCGCCGGGACCGGTGATAGCTTCGGCGAAGGTTTAGGCAAGGGGGGACCAGCATGAGCGACGCGGGCGAGACCATTGGCTTCGACGACTTTCTCAAGGTCGACATCCGGGTCGGCACCGTGGTCCGGGCCGAGCCCTATCCCGAGGCGCGGCGGCCGGCCTACAAGGTCTGGGTCGACTTCGGCGAGGAGATCGGGGTCAAGAAGACCTCGGCCCAGGCGACCGCGCACTACGCCCTGGAGGACTTGATCGGCCGCCAGGTCGCCGCCGTGGTCAACTTCCCGCCCAAGCAGATCGGCAAGTTCATGTCCGAGGTCTTGGTGCTCGGTTTTCCCGACGATGCGGGGGAAGTGGTGCTGATCGGTCCGGAGCGCCAAGTGCCCAACGGTGGCCGATTGTATTGATTAATTCGGTATCGAAGTTCCGGCGCCCGATTTTCACCCTTGCCGGACCATCCGGCGCACCTTATATATCGCCATGTGACGGTCGCATGTTTCCGTCGGCAGACCTCGAGTAGCCGCCTAAAGTCCCAGAGACCACGAGTCCCAAAGACCCCTGCGCCTTCCAGAGTATCTTCCCCCGAATTTGTGCGTCATCGCCCCGGCCAGGCACAGTGTCCGGCCGGTAATCTTGCAGTTTTGAATAGGAATACCCAAAAAATGACCATCGGTACGGTAAAGTTCTTCAACACCTCCAAGGGCTTCGGTTTCATCCAGCCCGATGACGGCACCAAGGACGTCTTCGTCCACATCACCGCCGTCGAGCAGTCGGGCATGGGCCATCTGAGCGAAGGCCAGAAGGTCGGCTTCGAGGTCGAGCAGGACCAGCGCGGCCCCAAGGCGGTCAACCTCCAGGCTGCCTAACCAGCGCCGAGGGAAACTCGCTAAAGACAGAGGGCTGCCCGCTTAATTGCGGGTGGCCCTTTTCTTTGTCCGGGCCGAATCCTGCTTTATGGGGTTCTTGACTCGTAAGGTCCCGCGGGATCGTCGCCGCGGTTGGAATCCACCGGCGATCGCCATCGCGCCGGTGGCGAAGATCCCCTTGCAGTTTGGTCGAAACGCCCGGCATTCGACGCGCGTCTTGCCGGCCTTGCGCAAGCGCCGGCACCCCAATCTCTTCTGCGAGTTGCCCCGGAACTCGATGGTGGCGTCGCGAACCGGCACGCGACCGCAATTGCCGAGTCTATTGGTGCGACGACGCTCTTCCGACCTGAGTTTTTACACAGCCTAGACCCATTCCGGTCCTCGGCATCCGATTCGATTTTCCCTTCTCTATTCCGTTCCGATCAAGCTCGACGCACTCAACGAATTCGTCGCAAAGTCTTAGAGGGAAGTTCGCCAAAACACTGGGCATATGCTTTCGAAAAATCACCGAAATGCCAAAAGCCCCACTCCAGGGCAACTTCGGTGACAGTCGTAGTTTTGGCGGATGCTAACCTGAGATCCGACCGAGCTCGATGCAGGCGCAGGCGAATCAGATAAGCCGTCGGCGTCAATCCCAGAATATCCTTGAATGCGTATTGCAGTGTCCGTTCGCTGACCCCTGTTGCCTCACACAAATCGGAAACAAGCGGGCGCCTATCCACATGCTCCAACGCGAAACTCTCCGCCGTCTTTATAATTCGATTATTTGTCTGCCCCGTCCGATCGCGGCGTGTTCGCTTTGGCTGATCGTCGGTACCAAGCGTCACCAATAACAATTCGACAAGTTCGATATGAGCGGATAAGCGAGCCCCGGCTCGATCATTGAACCGGGCTGGTCGGCGTCTGGCAGCATCGATGAGCCGCATTCCCAATCCGTAAAATGGACGGGTACCTAGAGTCGTCAGCGACACGGGCTCGACGCCTCTCGGAACATGAAATTCGTCTCCGCGCCCCCGTGCTCGTAGCTGGCTTTTCAGTTCCGCCGGCGAAATCAAAAATACGAGGCTGCGATAGCCAGATTCGACAACGACTTCCGTCGTGACACCGGGCTCCGCGCGAAACAGTATTTCAGGTCGCATCGTTTGGCCATCCAGCGTCCCGCGCGATTGGGGGCCCACTGTGATGAAACAAATTCGATCCGGGTGAGTTTTTGTCTCGGAACGCACACGTCGGCTCGTCGAGTGAAAAATCAGCGCGCTTGGGCCCAAGTTTAGAACGACCCGCGAAACGCGGAACGGCTTTTTGTCAAGCGATACCATGTCCTGATCCAACAACTCCATTTCGTCGCCTACGGCGGTGGGATCGCGAAGGTCGGTTATTGTAACTGATGTTGCATTAGGCACCGATCGAAGCCCTCCAATAGAAAACTATACAGTGTCCAAATACTGCGGAGTCCAAATACTGCGGAATTCCGATAGACACGCGCATTCCTCGCCGCCGAGAGTATGCGCCAATTATAGAGCCTCCTCCTCCACTATGGATATAACCAAAAGTGAGTGTTGATCCTATGCGCGGGGAACTGCCAGTCGGTTAATCCGAAAGCATTGCGGTGGCGGTAGAGATAGGGCGAGAAGCAGTTTTTCTTGCGACTGTTGAGCTTCAGCGGGATGGTTGCCGCCGCCTATACTCTTCACCTATTTTTTGGGCATGGGAGACGTAACGATGACGAAGACGGCATTTGCGATTGGAATCTGCTCGATTGGCTTGTTCGCCGGCACGGCGATGGCCCAGGATGTCGTATCGGGTGACGCCGGCACGCTCATCGAAGGGGTAGCCTCGAAGCTGTTCCCGGCAAAGCCGCCTTATTCGCCCTATGCGGGTCGAAACTTTCCGACCCGTCCGCTGTTCGGCGATACCCATCTCCACTCCTCCCTATCCTTTGACGCGGGCCTTACG
>CAXMQD010000367.1:0-1650 GCA_964194965.1 uncultured Acidimicrobiia bacterium
CCGGTCGTGCTCGCCGACTATGCCGACAATCCGGGCGGCGGCGGTTACGGCGATTCGGTCGACTTGCTCGGCGGCATGATCGCGGCGGGGCTGGAGAACGCGGCTTATGCGAATATGTACGATCCCGAGGCCGCGGCGCTCTGTACCCGGGCCGGGGCCGGGGCGGCGGTGGCGCTGACCCTCGGCGGCAAGCTCGACCCGCGTTTCGGCGCGCCGCTCCAGGTAGCCGGCAAGGTTCTGCGCTTGACCGACGGCCGGCTCACCTTCGACGGGCCGATGAACGCCGGCGTGGCGGTCGACATGGGCCCGACCGCGGTGCTTGAGGTAGCCAGCGGGCTCGGGACCATCGAGGTGGTGGTGACCTCCGGCCGCTTTCAGGCCTACGACCAGCAGTACCTCAAGAACGCCGGCATCGACCCGGCGCAGAAATCCGTGGTCGCGGTGAAATCCGCCCAGCACTTCCGCGCCGCCTACGCCCCCATCGCACGCGAGATCATCGTCGTCGACGGCGGCGGCGGGTTGACCTCGGCCAACTTCAAGGAACTGCCGTTCGAGAAGCTGCGGCGGCCGATCTACCCGTTGGATTTGGAGTGACCCCATCCGGACCACGATGCCCAATATGAATCGAACCATCATCATGGGCAATTCGGGCTCTGGAAAGACCTGGCTTGCCAGCCGATTGGGCAGGGCCCTCGGTCTGGCGGCGACGGATCTGGACGATATTCACTGGTTGCGGGGGTGCTACGAGGAAAAAAGAGAGAGGAGCGAAGCGATCCAATTGGCTCACGCCGCGGCAAGCGGCCAAGCGTGGATCGTGGAGGGGGTCTATGGGTGGTTGATCGAACCGATCTCATATAAGGCCACCTTTCTTGTTTGGCTCGACTTGAATTGGGATGATTGCTACGGAAACTTGAAAAATAGGTACGGAGGGAAGACGGATAGCCCGTCATTTTGTGAATTGGTGGCGTGGGCCGAAGACTATTGGAATCGGCAAACACCCAGTTCCTTTTCCGGCCACAAGGCGATATTCGAGAGCTTTGCCGGTTCGAAAGCCCGGCTGCAAACCCGCCGGGACGTCGTTGAGTTCCTGCGTTCAATAGATGGCAACCCTCATGGGATGCCACCCGCAGCGATGACCTGACCCCCTCCTACGTCCGCCCCCGCCGCGTTTCGCGGTGGAGGATGTAGAGGCCGGCGAACACGACTACGGCGGCGCCGGCCAGGGTCCAGGCGTCGGGCAGGTCGCCGAAGAACAGGTATCCGAACAGCACCGCCCAGACCATGGTGGAGTACTTGAACGGCGCCACCAACGCCGCCTCGCCGTGGCGGAAGGCCTCGATCATCAGGTAGTGGGCGCCGGCCACCAGCACGCCGCTGGCGGCGAAGGTCCACAGGTCGGCGGTATCGAGCGGCGCCCAACCCAAGGGAACCGTCGCCAGGCCGGCCAGCATGACCACGGTGGTGGTCACGAACAGCATCGACACGGTGGTCTCGCTGCGCGCGATGCGCCGCGTGATCAAGTCGCGCACGCCGCCGCAGAGCGCCGCGCCCAGCGGCAGCAGCACCGCCAACTGCAGCGCCTCGCCGCCGGGCCGCGCCATGATCAAGACCCCCAGGAAGCCGGCCAACACCGCGCCCCGGCGCCGCCAG
>CAXMQD010000368.1:0-2122 GCA_964194965.1 uncultured Acidimicrobiia bacterium
AGCCGTTATTGATCCACAGGTTCCAGAACTCCCGAATATCATCCGGACAGGGTTGAATGGGCGGCCCGACCCGTCCCGGCGTCTGGTTCATGGATTCGAGCATGGCCGGGGTATAGGCAGAATAATGGTTCCACATGGACATAAAGACATCGCGGGGGTCGCGGCCCACCACAATGTATTTCGCCTGTTCCAGGTAGCGCATGCCGTCCAAGGGCAGGTGGGATTTGAGGCAGCGGCGATGGGTCTGCGCTTCGATCTTGGCGGCCATTTCCGCGACCGGCGAAAACCGGTTGTCGACCCAGGGAGAATAGTGATTGATCGGCTTCGGTTGCAGATCCTGGAAAATCAGATGCAGCACGATGGACTGCATCCAGGTGGTGCCGGATTTGTAAGGCGTGACGACAACGATATCGTCGCTGCGTGGCTCGATGTGGTCCCAACGGGTCGAGTCCATGATATGGTTTTGATAGATATGCGCGACCCGGGGCAATTGTCCGGTCATCACCCGTCTCCTTGGTAGAAGCTCACTTGAGGCACCATCACGTGATTGCCGGGGATTGGCAATGCCCGCGGCGGTCCGGCGTGGCGCCGCCCCGGCCATTCGAGGCGGCGCCGCCGCTACCCGGTTTCACGCGGTGCGAATTTGCGCTAGGTTGACATCCATGACCGACGACGACAAAAACACCTGGCCGGCCCAGCTGTTCGAGCAGTTGATCGAGGCCGGGGTGCGCCTGTTCGCCTACGTGCCCGACGCGGGCAACGCGCGCCTGATCGAACTCGCCGAGGCCCACAACGCGGCGCACCCGGTGCTGCTCAGCTCGGAGCAGGAGGGGGTGGCGCTCTGCGCCGGCGCCGATCTGGTCGGCGAACGCGGGGTTCTGTGCATGCAGTCCTCCGGCGTCGGCAACTGTCCGAACTTCCTGTCGCTCATCAAGGGCGGCGGATTTCCGGTGCTGCTGATCGTCAGCATGCGCGGCGACTACGGCGAGCAGAACCCCTGGCAGTACCCCATGGGCCAGGCGGTCGAGCCGATCCTGGCGGCCATGGGGGTACTGAGTTTCCGGGTCGAGCGCCCGGAAGAATTGGAACCCGCGGCCCGCGCCGCGCTTGCGGCGGCCTTCCGCGCCGGACAGGGCGCCGCGCTGTTGCTGTCCCAAAAATTCCTCGGCGCGAAGGATTTTTAGAGTGAATTCCGCGACCATGACCGATGCCGATATCGACCGCCGCGAGTTGCTGCCGCGGCTTTTTCCGGCGCCCGCGAACTATCTTATGGTCAGCGGCCTGGCCGGCGCCTCACGCGACGCCGCCGCGCTCACCGGCGACGGCGAGCGATTGTTCACCATGGCCGGCATCATGGGTGCGGCGGTGCCGCTGGGTTTGGGCATGGCGCTCTCGGCGCCCGGGTCCCAGGTCGCGGTGATCACCGGCGATGGCGAGCTGCTGATGGATCTGGGCGCGCTGGCCACGGTCGCGAGCCAGGCGCCGGACAATCTCTCTATCGTATGTATCGACAACGGCCGCCACGGCGAGACCGGCGGACAGATGGGCCATACCGCGATCCGGACCGACCTCGCCCGCATCGCCGAGGGCGCCGGCTTGCCCTCGGTCATGGCCATCGGCCGCCCCGAGGAGATCGCGGCGGCGGCGGAATTCCTGATCGAGGCAACCGCGCCGCGCTTCCTGCTGGCCCGGGTCAGGCCCGGCCCGCCGGCCGCCTACAAGCGCAACCTCGACCCCGCCGCCTGTCGCCTGCGCTTCCGCGACGCCTATCTGGGGGCGAGCTAGTTCAGGTTCCGCTGGCGCCGAACGCGCCCCCCTACCGCTTGTCCACCGGCGCAATCGTCACGCCGCCGACGTATTGCTCGGTCGGGGTCATTTCGATGGTGCTGACGTTGACCCGCCAGGGCGTGTCGAGGGCGTAGAGAATGGCGTCGGCCACGTCCTGGGGCTGCATGATTTCGAAGCCCG
This sequence comes from uncultured Acidimicrobiia bacterium, assembly GCA_964194965.1. Taxonomy (GTDB): domain Bacteria; phylum Pseudomonadota; class Alphaproteobacteria; order Kiloniellales; family J153; genus JACZVL01. The sequence goes on from CAXMQD010000368.1 coordinate 1,969, forward strand.
AATAGACCTTCTTGGCCGCCTCCTCGCCGACCGCGATCTGAAAGAACTCGGTCTCGACCCGGCCCGGGCAGATCTCGGTCACGCGCACGCCGCTGCCTTGCAGCTCGACCCGCAGGTTCTGGCTCAGCAGGTGCACCGCACCCTTGCTGGCGCC
>CAXMQD010000369.1:0-2670 GCA_964194965.1 uncultured Acidimicrobiia bacterium
GCCGGCCACCGCGATCCGCGCGCCGGCGGCGTGCCTCAGCGCGACGCCGGGATGGGGCCACAGGCGCTCCGGCTCGCCCACCCGGTGGCTGAGCCGGGCGACCGCGCCGTCGACGATGGCACGAGCCGGTGACCAGGCCGCGGCCGCGACGAGGTCGACGAGCACGCGCGCGCCCTCGCCGGCGACCCGGTGGCGCGTCCCTAGTGCCGCTCCCGGGAACGTTTGCCCTGTTCCCGGTAGGAAGTAGCGGCTCGTGACGGAAAGCCCTCTGCGACAGCAGAGTCGTTGCAGAGGGTGCCATGGCCGAGCGGGTACAGGTGCGGGCGATCAGCAACCAGGAGGGCAATCGACTGCTGCGGATCGTGCGACGCGGGACGGGCTCGGTGGTCACCTGGCGCCGCGCCCAGATGGTGTTGCTGTCCGCTCAAGCGATGGACGTCCCCCAGATCGCGCGGGTGACCTTCGCCAGCGAGGACCGGGTGCGCGATGTGATCCACAACTTCAACGCCGACGGCTTCGAGGCGCTGTACCCGCGCTACCTGGGTGGCCGTCCGCCCACGTTCACGCTGCCTGAGCGGCGGCAGATCAAGACGGTCGCTCTCTCGCGGCCCGCCGATCACGATCTTCCCTTCTCGACCTGGAGCCTGGCCAAGTTGGCCGACTTCCTGGTCGCCGAGGGGGTGATCGAGGACATCAGCCACGAGGGGCTTCGCAGCCTGCTGCAGGACGAGGGGGTGTCCTTTCCAGCGCGTCAAGACCTACAAGGCCTCGAGCGACCCCGACTTCGAGTCCACAAAGAACCGGGTGCTGGAGCTGTACGCGATCGCCGAGGGGACCGCCGCCTGCGGACCTGATGACCCGCAGGTCGTGATCTGCGTCGATGAGTTTGGGCCCCTGAACCTCCAGCCCCACCCCGGCCGCCAGTGGGCCCAGCGTGGCGGTGGTGGCGGCCGGCCCCGCCGGCGCCGGCGGGCCACCTACACCCGCCCCCACGGCGTCAGGCACATGTTCGGCGCCTACGACCTTGGCCGTGACCGCCTCTACGGGCACACCAAGGCGCGCAAGGGCCGCACCGAGCTCCTTCAGTTCTGCCGCTACCTGCGCTCGCTCTACCCGCCGGGCATCCGGATCGCGCTCGTGCTCGACAACTTCAGCCCTCACCTGTCGACGCGGGCCGACACCCGCGTCGGCGACTGGGCGGCCGCCAACAATGTCGAGCTCGCCTACGTGCCCTTCTACGCGAGCTGGCTCAACCGCATCGAGGCCCAGTTCACGGCCCTTCGCTACTTCGCCCTCGACGGCACCGACCACCCCACCCACGCGGCCCAGGCCAGCATGATCCGCCGCTACATCGGCTGGCGGAACCGACATGCCAACGACGAGAAGCTCCAAGACGTGGTCAACAGGGCAAACGTTGCCTGACACGGCACTAGTTGTAATTCCCAGAGACGTTCTTGACGAGAGCGTCCATTGGGCTCTGGCCGCCAAGTGATGTGTGGGGTCTGCGCCGATTGTAGGTGTCGACCCAGTCGGGCAAGCAGGCAAGGCGCTCGGCGTTGGAGCGAAACAGCCGCACGTAGGACCACTCCTCGGCGAGCGTGCGGTTGAAGCGCTCCACCTTCCCGTTCAGCTGCGGTCGGTAGGGCGGGGTGAGCACGTGGCGGGCGGCGATCGCCGCCAGCTCGTCCTGGAAGGCGGCGCTGATCCGGTAGTTGAGGGCGCGGTCGGTCATCACCGCCTCGACCGGCACGCCCATGCGGGCGAAGAAGGCGGTTGCGCGGCGCAGGAAGCCGGCGCAGGTCGCACCGCGCTCGTCGGGGTGCACCTCGACGTAGGCAACGCGGCTGTGGTCGTCGATCGCGGCGTGCAGGCGCTCGGTGCCGGCGCCGCGGTGGCGCTGGCCTGCCCGGCCGAGCTTTCGGTGCCCGCCGCCTGCGGGGATCCGCGCCAGGCGCTTGACGTCGACGTGCAGCAGCTCGCCGACGCGCTCGCGCTGGTAGCGCACCACCTGGCGGGTCGGACGATCGATGTCTGACAAGCGGTTGAGCCCCGCGCGCACGAGCACCGCGTAAACGGTCGAGCGGGCGACCTGAAGCGCGTAGCCGATCCGGTGCGGGCCGAAGCGCCGGCCGCGGCGCAGCTCGAGGATCTGGGCCACCAGGCGCTCTGCGCACTGGCGCGGCGAGCGGTGCGGTCGCGAGCGGCGGTCCGAAAGACCGGTCGTCCCCTCGGCGCGGTAGCGGGCCAGCCACTTGTAGGCGGTCTGGCGCGAGACGCCCATCGACTCGGCCGCCGCGGCGACGCTCCAGCCGAGCTCAATGATCCGCTCCACCAGCAGTTGCCTGCCCAGCGGGGTGAGCTTCGCCTTACGATGTGCCATGAGAGCCTCCTTGGCGGTCTGGCTTGGCAGACACACCGTCCAAGGAAGGCTCTCGCTACGTCAACAACCTGCCTGGGAATTACAGCTAGCCGCGCTCGTCGTCGGCCAGCGCGAGCAGCGCGCCGAAGGCCGCGCCGAACAGCGCGTGCATCACGGCCTCCTGCGCGAAGACACGCGGGCTGACCAGCAGCGGCGGCCACCAGCCGGAGCGGCGGTCCGGGTGCACGACGTCCATCACGGCCATGCCGGGCCAGGCGACGATGCCCTCGACCGAGGCCGCCAGCGCGCCG
>CAXMQD010000370.1:0-1729 GCA_964194965.1 uncultured Acidimicrobiia bacterium
TCCGATTCAGGTTCGTCGAGCATGGGTGCGTGCCCGACCTCGGGCAAGGTTAGTTGCATGAGATCGGGTTTCTCCGCCGCCATCCGGGCCAAGGTCGCCGGGCTCAGCACCTCCGAGAGATCGCCGCGGATCGCCAACACCCGCAGCCCTCGCAGCGAGCGATAGAGCGGCCAATAGTCGGTCGGGCGCGACCTGGATTGCCGGAGCGGCCGCGCGATCGCCGGGTCCCAGTCGAAATGGAGGCGGCCGTCCTCGCCCTCGCGGTAGCTGCCTTCGGCACAGCGCCGCCAGGCCGCGTCGTCGCGCCGAGACAGGTTCGGGTGTCGGACCTTAAACGCGGCGACCGCGGTGTCCCAGTCGGGCTGTGGGCGGTCGACCGAGACGTAGTCCAGAATCCGGCGCCCGACCGCCGGATCGACCTCCGGACCGACGTCGTCCAGGATCACCCCGGCGAGCGCGATCGGCGCCGCCACCCCCATGGCCATGGCCAGGAAGCCGCCGAAGGAAACGCCACAGACCACGACCCGGTGCAGGTTGGTGGCGGCCAGCAGTTGAATCGCGTCGTTCAAGATTTGTGGCGGCGCGTAATTGCGCCAGTCGGGGTCGTAGGGCGAACGCCCGCGGCCGCGATAGTCGGGACAGAGCACGCGGCGGCGCGCCGAGAGGCGCCGGGCCAGGGTGTGGAAATCTTTCGAGTTTCGGGTCAAGCCACCCAGGCACAACAGCGGCGTACCCGGCGACAGGGGATCCCCGTAGTCGCGGAAATAGAGCCGGAGCCCGTCGCGGGCGCTGAAACTGCGTTCCCGGAATTCCGCCTCGATCGCCGCCATTCGTATCAGATCCCGAGCAGATCGGGCAGCTCGGCCAGGGTCTCGATGATCGCGGCGGGCGGGCCGGGCAGCCGCTCGGGCTGTTGGCCGAAGCGGTTGAGCCAGGCGACCTGGAAACCGAAATAGGCGGCCCCGGCCGCGTCCCAGCCGTTGGTCGATACGAAGCAGATGCGCGCTGCCGCGACCCCCAGGCGGTCGACCGCGAGTTGGTAGACCCGGGGATCCGGCTTGAAGATTCGCAGCTCATGGACCGACAGCGCGGCGTCCAGGTGGCTGCCGAGCTTGGCCGAGTCGATCGCCGCCCGCAGCATGTCCGGCGAGCCGTTGGACAGGATGGCGGTCTGCTTGCCGGCGTCGCGCAAGTAGCCGAGGGCGCCGGGCACGTCCGGGTAGGCGTCGAGGCCGAGGTACAGGTCCATCAGGCGCTGGCGCAGGTCCGGGTCCGCAACCCCGTTGGCGGCGAGCGCATAGTCGAGGCCCTCGCCGGTCAGTTGCCAGAAGTCCGCATAGGCGCCCATCAGGCTGCGCAGCCAGGTGTATTCGAGCTGCTTCTGGCGCCACAGGGCCGAGACCGGCGCCGCCTTGTCGCCCAGCGCGCCGCCGCTGCGCCCGACCGCGGAATGGACGTCGAACAGCGTGCCGTAAGCATCGAAGACGCAGGCGCCGATGTTCGCGAATGCCGGATTGGCCATGCTTTCCCCTGGTGCCGATCGGGTGCCCCCGTGAAGGATACTAAGGCAAGCGTCTCGCGCGGCCAAAGGCAACCGCAAAGATCGATCGACGGTGTCCGGTACATCCGACTATGCCCCGAAAGTGTAGGCCGGAAATTTCGACGGCCCTTCGATCGACGGGAGGGTGTGTTTGGATAACGGAAAATATGGATAAGAGGCGGTCCCCCT
>CAXMQD010000371.1:0-2929 GCA_964194965.1 uncultured Acidimicrobiia bacterium
CGAGTACGTGACCCCGATCCAGACCAGCTACCGCGGTTACGATATTTTCGAATGCCCGCCCAATGGCCAGGGCGTCGCGGCCTTGGAGATGCTCAATATCCTTTCGGGCCTGCTGCCCGACGTCGAGGGGCCGCTATCCGCGGAGCGTCTGCACTACGCGGTCGAGGCCGCGCGGCTCGGCTACCACGACCGCAACAACGCGATCACCGACCCCAATCATTACGACATGCCGGTCGAGATCCTGCTGTCGGCGGATTATGCCGACAAGCTGCGGGCGCAGATCCAACCGGGCCGGGCCATGGCCGCGCTACCGCCGAGCCCGGTGCCCGAGCACGCCGACACGGTCTACCTCACCGTCGTCGACAAGGACCTGAACGCGGTCAGCTTCATCAACTCGCTGTACCACGGTTTCGGCAGCGGCTACATGGCGCCTAAGACCGGGGTCATGCTGCAGAACCGCGGCCAGGCCTTCAGCCTCGATCCGGATCACGCCAACTGCATCGCGCCCGGCAAGCGGCCCCTGCACACCATCATCCCGGGCATGGCGCTCAAGGACGGCCAGACGGTCATGCCCTTCGGGATCATGGGCGGCTACTACCAGGCCATGGGTCACGCCTACTTTCTCGGCAACCTGTTCGACTTCGGCCTCGACCTGCAGGAGGCGATCGATTTGCCGCGGCTGTTCTCCACTCCCGAAGGACCGGTCGAGGTGGAGATCGGCATCCCCGCCGAAGCGGTCGAAGGGCTCAAGGCGCGCGGCCACGAGATAGCGCCGGCGCCCAAGCCCATCGGTGGCGGCCAGGCGATCTGGATCGACCGCGCGGAAGGCGTGCTGACCGGAGGTTCGGAGCCGCGCAAGGACGGCTGCGCCATTGGTTACTAGTTTGGGGGTTACTAGCGTGGGGGCGCCTCGCGCGGGCTCCGCGCTCAAGGTCGCGGTCGGTGGTTTGGGCACGATCGGGCTACCGGTCGCCCGGGCGCTGGATTCCGGCATTCACGGGCTCGAACTGGCCGCGGTCTCGGCGCGCGACCGGGACAAGGCCGCGCGCAACATGGCGGACTTCGCGAACCCGGTGCCGGTCCTCGGCTTGGCCGAACTCGCGGACCAGGCCGATATCGTGGTCGAGAGCGCGCCGGCCGCGGTTTTCGCCGAACTCGCCGAAGCCGCGGTGGAGGCCGGGCGGATCCTGGTTACGGTCAGCTGCGGCGCGCTTCTGGACCGCATGGATTTGGTCGAGCGGGCGCGCGAAACCGGCGCCCGGATCGTCATTCCGACCGGCGCGCTGTTGGGCCTGGACGCGGTGCGCGCGGCGGCCGAGGGCACCATCCTTTCGGTGCGCATGGTGACCCGCAAGCCGCCCGCCTCGCTGGCCGGCGCGCCCTACCTGGCGGAACAGGGCATCGACCTCGAAGGCCTGAGCGAGGCGCGCAAGATCTTCGAGGGCACGGCGCGCGAGGGCGCGCGCGGCTTTCCCGCCAACGTCAACGTCGCCGCCGCGCTGTCGCTGGCCGGGGTCGGGCCCGACGAGACCCGGCTCGAGATCTGGGCCGACCCGGCGCAGACTCGCAACGCCCACAAAATCGTCATCGAGGCCGAGGCCGCGCGCTTCGAGATGCAGATCGAGAACGTGCCCAGCGAAGAGAACCCGCGCACCGGCAAGCTGACCCCCTTGAGCGTCATCGCCACCCTGCGTGGCCTCACCGCGCCGTTGAAGGTCGGGACGTAAGACTCTCCTTTAAAAGGACTAAGTACATGCCGGAATACAAGATCGCGGCCATTCCGGGCGATGGCATCGGCGCCGAGGTGGTGGCGGCGGGGCTCGAGGTGCTGGCCGCGCTCGAGGCGCGCGCGCCCAATCTGAAATTCACCATCGAGTCTTTCCCCTGGGGGTCGGACTACTACCGCGCGCACGGCCGCATGATGGCCGAGGACGGGATCGCGCGGCTCGCGGACTTCGATGCCATCTACTTCGGCGCGGTCGGCGACCCGGAAGTTCCCGACCACGTCACCCTCTGGGGCCTGCGCCTGGCGATCTGCCAGGGCTTCGACCAATACGCCAACGTGCGGCCCGCGCGCATCCTGCCCGGGGTCGAGAGCCCGTTGGCGGGGGTCGGGGAGGGCGATCTCGACTGGATCATCGTGCGTGAGAACAGCGAGGGCGAATACGCCGGCGCCGGCGGCCGCGCCCACACTGGTTTGCCGGAAGAGGTCGCGGTCGAGACCGCGATCTTCACCCGCAGCGGGGTCGCGCGGATCATGCGGTTCGCCTTCGACTTGGCCCGGACCCGGCCCGCCAAACACCTGACCTGCGTCACCAAATCCAACGCCCAGCGTCACGGCATGGTGCTGTGGGACGAGATCTTCGCCGAGATCGCGCGCGACTATCCGGACGTGGCCACCGACAAGATGCTGGTCGACGCCATGACCACGCGCATGGTGCGGGAGCCTTCGAGCCTGGACGTGGTGGTGGCGACCAACCTGCATGCCGATATCCTCAGCGATCTGGCGGCCGCGCTCTCGGGCAGCCTGGGGATTGCGCCGACCGCAAACCTCAATCCGGAGCGCCGGTACCCCTCGATGTTCGAGCCGATCCACGGCTCCGGCTTCGACATCACCGGCAAGGGCATCGCCAACCCGGTCGCCAGCTTCTGGAGCGCGGCCATGATGCTCGAGCACCTCGGAGAGGCGGATGCCGGCGCCGCCCTGCTCCAGGCGGTCGAGCGCGCGCTCGCCTCGGGCCAGGCCTCCACCCCCGATCTCGGCGGCACTGCCACGACGGCCCAGGTCACCCAGGCCGTTTGCGCCGCACTGGAGGGGCGGAATCTCTAACCGGACAGCGGCGGCCCGCGCCGGTTTAGGGGCGCGGAAATCGAGAGCGGCACGTGGGATCGGCTTTGATAGTTGAATTCGGGCCGATCATCGGTCACA
>CAXMQD010000372.1:0-8928 GCA_964194965.1 uncultured Acidimicrobiia bacterium
CGCCGGGCCACGTCGATTTCTCCTACGAGGTCAGCCGCTCGCTCGCGGCCTGCGAAGGCTCGTTGCTGCTGGTCGACGCGAGCCAGGGGGTCGAGGCCCAGACGCTCGCCAACGTCTACCTGGCGCTCGAGGCCGACCACGAGATCGTGCCGGTGCTCAACAAGATCGATTTGGCTTCCGCCGAACCCGAACGCATCAAGGCGCAGATCGAGGAGGTGATCGGCCTCGATGCCTCCGACGCGCTGGAGGTTTCGGCCAAGACCGGCGCCGGCGTGCCCGAGGTATTGGAGGCGCTGGTCACCCGCCTGCCGTCGCCGCAAGCGGGCGCTGCCGCCGCGCCGCTCAAGGCGCTCTTGGTCGACTCGTGGTACGACGCCTACTTGGGCGTGATCGTGCTGGTCCGGATCGTCGACGGTACGCTGAAGGCCGGCTTGAAGGTCCGCATGATGGGCAGTGGCGCCAGCCACCTGATCGACAGGGTCGGGGTGTTCACCCCCAAAATGACCAACGCGGCGGCGCTCGGCCCCGGCGAGATCGGCTTCCTCACCGCCAGCATCAAGTCGGTCGCCGACTGCGAGGTCGGCGACACCATCACCGAGGAGCGGCGCCCGGCGGCCAACGCCCTGGCCGGATTCGCGCCCTCGGTGCCGGTGGTGTTCTGCGGCCTGTTCCCGGTCGACGCCAACGACTACGAGGACCTGCGCGATTCCCTCGCCAAGCTGGCGCTCAACGATTCCAGCTTCCTCTTTGAAGCCGAGAGCTCGGCGGCGCTCGGCTTCGGCTTCCGCTGCGGCTTCCTGGGCTTGCTTCATTTGGAGATCGTGCAGGAGCGGCTGACCCGCGAGTTCGATCTCGACCTCATCACCACCGCGCCCAGCGTGGTCTACCGCATCACGCTCAACAGCGGCGCCACCTTGGAGCTGCACAATCCCACCGACATGCCCGATCCGGTCCACATCGCGTCCATCTCCGAACCCTGGATCAAGGCAACTATCCTGGTGCCCGACGAGTTCCTCGGCGCGGTGCTAAAGCTGTGCGAGGACCGGCGCGGCGAGCAGATCGAGCTAACCTACGCCGGCTCTCGGGCCATGGTGGTCTACCGCCTGCCGCTGAACGAGGTGGTGTTCGACTTTTACGACCGGCTCAAGTCGGTGTCGCGCGGTTACGCTAGCTTCGACTACCAGCTCGAGGGTTACCTGGAGGGCGACTTGGTCAAGGTCTCGATCCTGGTCAACGCCGAGCCGGTGGATTCGCTCTCGATGATCGTGCACCGCTCCCAATCCGACCCGCGCGGCCGGGCGTTGTGCGAGCGGCTCAAGGAGCTGATCCCGCGACAACTGTTCAAGATCGCGATCCAGGCGGCGATCGGCGGCAAGGTCATCGCGCGCGAGACCGTGAGCGCGCTACGCAAAGACGTGACCGCCAAGTGCTACGGCGGCGACGTGACCCGCAAACGCAAATTGCTCGATAAACAGAAGAAGGGCAAAAAGCGCATGCGCCAGTTCGGCAACGTCGAGATCCCCCAGTCCGCGTTCCTGGCCGCGCTCAAGATGAACGACGAGTGAATCTGTGTCGCCCTCGCTTGTGCGGCCGTAATGCCCCAATATGGGCTATGCTTCCAGAAATTTGGAGATATGCGCCGCAAGTGTCCCGACGTAAGGGTCATGCGTAAGATGCGGCGACTTTAACGGCTGCCCGTCTAGGGGAACTTCGATGATATGGCAACCATCGGCCGCGACGCCGATCCAACCGCGCTGATTGTGAGGCGGGCCAGGACAGATCAAAACGATCTCGTCGTCGTACTGGCGGGGATTGTATCGGGCCTGGGCCAGCTTATTTCGTTCGAGAATTCCGAGGCGATGAAAATCTGGTTGGTGCCGGCGACCTAGGACCCATTCCGTTGCCGAGATCAGCCGTTGCTTGCTGCCCAACGCCGCCCAGCGGATAAAGGCCTGAAGCCGCCGCGCAAAAAACCGCAACCATTGCTTCGCGGTTAGATCGGAAAGTCGACGCCGGCGGTACGGATCCAGAAATCGACTAGCCAAATCGTAGAGAAACCCGCCAGGGAACGCCGTATCGATCAGGGCCAGCAGTGCCACGTTTCGCCCTTGCCGCCGCAGTTGCTGGGCAATCTCAAAGGCGATGGTGCCGCCAAAACAATCTCCGCAGAGGTAATAAGGTCCATCGGGAGCCACGGCAGTGATTTCCATCAAATACGCGGCGGCCATGTCTTCGACCCGAACGTCTCGAATTCCGGCCTTGGAAAATTCGCGACTTTGCAGACCATAGACGGTCCGATTGGGATCGAGACAATCAGCAAGGCAATAATAGTCCGAAACATCTCCAGAATAATTGTGGATGCAGAAAAGCGGGGCCCGACCGTCGCCGGCTTGAATGGGCACCAAGGCGCTTTCAGGAAGGTCCTGACCGAGACGACTAACCAACGAGGCCACGCTGAAAAGCCGGCCCACAAGAGCCGCGGGACATTCCACTTCCAACCGTTCCTCGATCATCATCAATAGCTCGACGGCCAATAGGGAATCACCGCCAAGATCCAGAAACTCGTCGTGCACGCCGACCCGGTCAATTTTCAAAATCGCGCAAAAACATTCGGCGACGATCTCTTCCTCTTGGCTTCTTGGGGCAACGAAGGTTTTTTTCAGGATCGGGCGCTGCGACTCCGGCGTCGGCAACCGGCGCCGATCGACTTTGCCGTTCCGATCCAACGGCATCGCGGCGATGAACACATACCTTGACGGGATCATGACGGTAGGCAGGGTTCGACCGAGCACACGCCGAATGCTGTCGATCGACGGCCGTACACCCGCAGTCACCAGATAGGCGATCAATTGTTGTGTGCCCAACCCACCGTCGCGAATCAGTACTAAGGCTTGGCTTATCGAGTCCATCGCGCAAAGATCGCCTTCAATTTTTGCGGTGTCGACCCACTGGCCACGCAGCTTTGCCTGAAAATCCTTTCGCCCGAGATAGTCGAGACAGCCATCCGCGCGCAGCCGGCCCAAATCGCCGGTGCGATAACGCCGCATGCCGCCACCCGCCGGGTCCGGCACGAAGGCGGCTTCGGTCAGGCCGGGTTGCAGCCAATAGCCGCACGCCAAGTGTTTGCTTCGAATGACAATTTCTCCGACGCTTCCCCGATCGACGTTGCGGCCCTCGGCATCGACGACGTTGATTTCCATCCCCTCGATCGCCTGTCCGACAGGCACAATGTCCCCGTCCGTCTTGGTTCGCGGCGTGACGAAATACTGCCTTACAATGCCGGCTTCGGTTAGACCTAGTCCATTGACGAGCACGCGGTCATCGTCAAAGTGAGATTGAAAAAGTGAGATCTGCCGTGGCTCGGCGCGATCTCCTTCAAGCCGGATCAAGCGTAGGTTATCGAACTTGCGGCCGGTCGCCATGAGTTGCTCGAAGAGGGTCGGGGTAGAATGGAAAACGGTAATTTTTTCTCTCTCGACCCAGCTGGCCAGCCGTGCGATCCCCTGCCCCTGTAGATCGAACGGACAGACCGCCACGCCATTGAGTAATGCGGAAAACACGCTCGAAACGGTACCGCTGAAACTGCACGACTGAATTAGAGAGAGCCGGTCCTTGGCGCCTATCCCAAGGGAATTGGTGTAGCGCATAATATTGTGCAGAACATTGCGATGGTTGTCGAAAACACCTTTTGGTGGACCAGTCGTTCCGGAGGTGTAAAATATGTAGCAAATTCGATCCGGCAGTAGGTCTAGGCCGAGATCGATATCCGACTCGTCGGCAGTCGTCGTTTCAACGTTCAGGTGGCGATTTGCATCGACTATCAAACTCCTTGCCAGCGGTTCGGTCGCGCGTTCACAAAGTATCAAACTCGGCTTACAGTGAGTGATTATCTTTTGCAGTTCATGCACGGGCTGGTTCGGCTCCAGCGGCACGTAAATCTTTCCGGACTTTAGCGACCCGATGGTTGCGGAAACTGCTGTTGGCCCTTGCCGGAAAAGCAATGCGATGGGCTCATTCCTATCGCCCCGGCATCGCAGTATGGCGTGCGCGATCCGATTGCTGGCACGATTGAGGCTGTCGTACGAGAGCGATTGCTGTTTACAACCGACCGCTATCCGCCCTGGGTAGGCGCGGACCTGTCGCTCAAATAAATCCGGGATCGACATCTCGCAGTTCGATCTGTCGAAACGGACAGATCCTCGATCCTCATCGGACTGCTGCGTAGTCAGGAAGATCCCGCCACTCGGGTCTGGCATCGTGTTACCATTGGGTAGGGCTTATTCAGTAAAAGGCCGCTTATTCAATATATTGACTGCCCCTTGGTATACAAAACCTTTAGAAAAGCGGTAGACACGACCCGGCTATCGTTCGACTCACGATGGCAGCCCGGATGTGCTATCGCAATGACCGCTTGGGTCATAACTCCCAGCTCGCCGCGGGTGCTCAAAATTCGTGAGAATTGGATAGGGTTTCAGGACGCCATCTCAGGTCTTTTCCGCGCAGCCGCCGAACCGCCCCGGATTGCCGGCCTAGGTACTACGGCGCCTCGTATCCGGGCCGTCCCTCCTCCCCGCGGCCCGCGCCCTGCCGGTAGGCCTGGGGGTCGAGGCCGTATTTGGCCTTGAAGGCGCGCGAGAAGTTGCTGCGGCTGCGGTAGCCGATCTTGCCGGCGATGGTCTTGACCGGCAGCTCGGTGGTCTTCAGGAAATGGGCCGCGTGGCGCAGCCGGCTCTCGGTCAGAAAACCATGGGGCGACTGCCCGAATGCCTGGGTGAAATGAGCCGAAAAGGCCGAACGGCTCATGCCCGCGAGCGTCGCCAAGTCCTCGACACTGTGGCTTTGCTCGGGATGGGTCAGCATGGCCTCGACGACGGTGGCCAGGCGCGGGGTCTCGGCCACGGACAGCCACGGCAGGCATGAATCGCCACGCCCGGCCAGGCGGCGCAGCACGTAGATCAAGCACTGCTTCATCAAGGATTCGGCGAGCGCCTTGGTGCCGAGCGCCGGATCGGAGAGCTCGACGAGCAGGGCCTGGAAGCTGTGGTGGATCGGGTGTTCGGCGCCGAAAGCCTCGGCGATCGGCCGGTCGAGCAGGTCGAAGATTCCGGTCTCGGCGCCGTAGGTCGCCCGGATGCGGCCGCAGGCCATGACGATCCCCGGCTCGCCGCTGCCCGCGGTCAGCCAACGCAAGCCTTCGGGCAGGGGCAGGCACTGGGTTTCTTCGCCACCGCTGGCGTGGCGGGCGCCAGGCGTGGCGATTTTCTGGGACAGGCCGCGCGGCAGGATGATGATGGTGTCCGGCCCGAATTCGAAATGGCGGTCGCGGCCGATCTCGATCGCGCCGCGGCCGGAGAGCGCGTAGTGCACGGTGACGAATCCGAGTTCGTCTAAATCCATGCGCCAGCCATCGCGCACGTCGCAGATGGCGAAGGGCTCGACCTCGACCTGGAAGGCCGTGAGCAGTCTCTCGATGCCGGCCATAGCCAGTTTCCCAGGTGAATTCCGATTCGGTGTCCCATCTTGCCGCAAACGGAACCCGGGGAAAACCCCGTCACGTCTTTGTGAGGTGGCCGTACTTGGACGCTTGGGCACGGAATCCGGACCAAATGGAACCGCCCGGCAGCCTAGAGTGCAACACGACCCATGCTTGTTGGGTCAGTCCTTTACGGGAGGAGTCAACCCATGTGCGACCATCACGATCATCATCACAACGGGCACGATCATCATCACGACGGGCAGGTCCATGACGAGAAGGCCGTGGACCGGCGCGCGTTCCTGACCACCGGCGTGGCCGCCGGCGCGGCCGCCGCGGTCGTGGCGACGGCCTCGCTCGCCCGCGCCCACCACGATCCCGACGCCTACGCGCCGCCGGCCAAGGGCGCGCTGCCCGACACCGGTTTCAAGCTGAACCGCGAGCGGGCCGCCCTGGTAGTGACCGACCCGCAGGTCGACTTCCTGAGCCCCAAGGGCGTGACCTGGAAGGTGGTCGGGGCGAGCGTCGAGCACCACGACACCGTGGCCAACATCGGCCGGCTGTTCGCGGCCGCCAAGTCGGCGGACATGGTCACGGCGATTTCGCCGCACTACTATTATCCCACCGACCATGGTTGGAGCTTCGGCGGGCCGCTCGAAAAGCTGATGCACGCGATCGGCATGTTCGACCGCGCGAGCCCCTACGAGACGTCGGGCTTCGACGGCTCCGGCGCCGACTTCATGCCCGAGTACAAGCAGTACATCCACGACGGCAAGACCATCATTACCTCGCCGCATAAGGTCTACGGCCCGGAGCAGAACGATCTCGTGCTGCAGCTCCGCAAGAATCACATCGACCAGGTGATCCTGGCCGGCATGTCGGCCAACCTCTGCGTCGAGTCCCATCTGCGCGAGCTCTTGGAGCAGGGTTTCGAGGTCGCCGTGGTCAAGGACGCGACCGCCGCCGCGATGTTGCCCGAGGGCGACGGTTATCAAGCCGCGATCGTCAACTTCCGCTACATCGCCAACGCCCTGTGGTCGACCGACGAGGCGGTCGGGGAGATTCTCGGCAAGGCATAATCTGGAGGCCGCCGGCGGTCTCGATCGATCGCCGGCGGAGCGGGATCGCGGCCGGGATCGACGTTACCTGAAGCGGAGGCGCTTGCGCCGGCGCCGGATGCGCAGATAGCACAGCGTCAAGAACACCAGCGCCGGCACCAAGGGAATGACGATGGACGGCAACTGCAGCAGGCTAATTATCACCGGATCCCAAAGCGGCGGCCAGATGTAGCGCTCGACCACCACCTGGAACAGGCCCAGGCTGTCTTTGTCGATCAGGTACCACATCTGGCCGGCCGGCCGCAGCTCGAAGCCCTTCTCCGGATCGCGGCCGACGAATTCCCAGGCCGCCACCGCGAAGGTGACGATGGCGAACGGCCATCCCAAGAAGCACCCCAAATTGCGCATTCGCCGCCCCCGGACTCGATGCTGCTCTCCCGCTCGGCCACTGCCGCGGCCCGCAACCGAGTCTGAGTCTGAGTCTAACAGTTTCTCGCCGGACCGAACAGCGGCGCGCGCCAATCCCCAATGGCGGGTTTTCCGGGCGTCGCGGCAATGGCGTTGCATCTCGCCGTGCTCTTGGTTACGGTCCCGGCGCTCGACCGGACATGAGGTCGCGCCGCGCCGCGGAGGGGTGGCCGAGTGGCTGAAGGCGCACGCCTGGAAAGTGTGTATACGGTGATGAATCGTATCGTGGGTTCGAATCCCACCCCCTCCGCCAGACATAAGTCATTGTTATAGAACAGTTTTTCAGGATAAAGCATGGATTCGAACTTGCCCCGGAACTTCCGGGGCTTACGCCCGATGCGCCTTCCCGTCGTGGCCCACTGAGACCGGTCAGGTCCGGCCAACGGGTCGCGCATATCGCAAAAGTCTCTTACGCCGGTTTTGGTGGTACGGCTAAATCGGGTGACCCAGGGGAATTCGTTCGGGGTTCCTCGTTTCAGGATTCCACCTCTCGGGCGAATGGATTTTCAGCGGCAACCTCAGTGTAACCCAGGTTCCGATAGCCTGCTCGCCTTCTTGGCGCCATCCTTGCCAACATCGGTTCCTTTGGGTCCACGTAGTCATAGATGACAACGTTGCGCTTGGCCGGATGCAAACGGTGGAGCCGACCCGCGTATTGAGCGAGAAGGCCGCGCCACGAGATTGGCATGGTCAGAAACAACGTGTCGAGCCGGGCGTCATCGAATCCTTCGCCGAGATAGCGGCCAGTCGCAACCAGGATACGCTCCTCGTCATCAGGGACGTTCGTCAACGCCTGCATCGCCTCTCGGTGCTCGCGCGCGCTCATACCACCGCGGAGGACGATGACATTCTTCGCAAACCGCGAAAGGCGATCCGCTAACTCAGCTACATGATTCTTCCGCTCCGTGATGATGACCGGCGACCTTCCAGCTTCGAGGGCAGATAGGACATCGTCGAATATCAGGTTATTACGGGCCTCGTCCCGAGTTATCAGCCCGTAAATGCTCTGGATGCTCGGCCGTTCATCGGTCTCCTCCTGAGGTCGACAGAATGCAGTCTGTCGAAAAACTACATTGTGGGTGAATGGTCTGGCAGCTGCGTGCTTCCGCGCATCGACCTTGTAACGGACGGGTCCGCATTGCATGAAGATGATGGGGTGATGGCCGTCCTTCCTCGTGACGGTTGCCGAAAGGCCGAGAACATACTTGGCCTTCGCTCCACGGACGACCGCCTCGAAGCTGACAGCGGGAAGATGATGACACTCGTCCACAATCACATGCCCGTAATCTGCCACGAGGTCGGAGACTTCGCCCTTCCTGACGAGGCTCTGGATCAAGGCGACGTCAATCACACCCGTATGCTTTCGCTTTCCGCCACCGATCACGCCGATTTGACCTGGTTCGACATTGATGAAGGCGCCCAATCTTGCGACCCATTGATCCAACAGCTGTCGTCGATGCACGAGCACCAGCGTGTTTCGGCGCCGGGCGGCGATGATGCGGCTCGCCACGACAGTTTTACCAAACGCGGTGGCGGCCGCCAGCACCCCCGTATCATGTTTCGATAAAGCTTGGGCGGCGGTCTCCTGCTCGTCCGTCAATTGTCCTAGAAAGCGGACGGCAAGATCTGTGCCGGCGTTCCGTTCATCGCGCAGTTCGGCTTGGATGTCATTCTCTGCTAGCTCGTTCAGAACCGCATCGAGACACCCTCTGGGAAAGGCGATGTGATTCGAAAAGAGCTCCGCACAGGAGATGATCCTGGGCTTGCCGAAGGTCGACAGCCTCATGGCCTGCGCGGCGTAGAATTCCGGGTTCTGAAACGCAGCCAATCGGATGAGACGGTTCACCATTCCGGCCGGAAGCTCGCGTCTGTCGATGTAGATCTGGTTTCCAAGCACAACGCTGATTTGTTGTGGCAGCTTTTCTTGAA
>CAXMQD010000373.1:0-17128 GCA_964194965.1 uncultured Acidimicrobiia bacterium
TCGCCCGGAGCATTCATCCCAACTCTTGAGCAACGATCGATCATGACCACAGAAAATCCCCTGAGCGCCGGTTGGCGCGACCATCCCCGTTATCCCGACCCGGCAATCGAGACCCTCGACGAGAGGTTCGAGCAATACCGCATTTTCAACGCGGCCGTGGAACGCCTCTACACCGGTTGTCGGTGGTCGGAGGGTCCGGTGTGGTTCGGAGACGGACGGTATTTATTGTGGAGCGACCTACCCAACAATCGGATTCTCAAGTGGGAGGCGGAGACCGGTTCGGTCAGCACCTATCGCAGGCCATCCGACTACGCCAACGGCAACACGCGCGACCGGCGGGGCCGCCTGATCACCTGCGAGCACGGCGGACGGCGGGTCACGCGCACCGAGCACGACGGGACGATCACCGCGCTGATGGAAAACTGGCAGGGGAATCGGCTCAATTCGCCCAACGATGTGGTCGTGAAGTCGGATGGGTCGGTTTGGTTCACCGACCCGGTGTTCGGCATCCTTGGGCACTACGAAGGCCATAAGGCCGAGTCCGAACTCGCGCAAGGCGTTTACCGGATCGATGGGGAGAGCGGCGAGGTCTCGCTGGTCGCCGCGGATATCCTGGGCCCGAACGGCCTTTGTTTCTCGCCCGATGAGCGGCTGCTTTACATCGTCGAATCTCGCGGTGTCCCACATCGGAATATCCTTGCCTACGATGTCGCTGAAAATGGCCGGGAGATCACCAACAAGCGGATGCTGATCGACGCGGGTCCAGACGGAACACCGGATGGCATGCGCTGCGATGTCGATGGCAATCTTTGGTGCGGTTGGGGCATGGGGAACGAGGCGCTCGACGGCGTTCTCGTCTTCGCGCCCGATGGTACCAAGATCGGCCGCATCGCCTTGCCCGAGCGCTGCGCCAACGTCTGTTTCGGGGGGCCGAAACGCAACCGGCTGTTCATGGCCGCGAGCCAGTCGCTCTACGCACTTTACGTGAACACCCAGGGCGCACCGGGCGGCTAAAACCGCGCGCCTCGGCCATAGGCATGTGATGGAATTCCGAGAATCTTGCGGAGATCCGCGGTTCGGCATGGGCCGCCGCGCGGCATTCACACGATCTGCGCCGCTGACCGCCCGCTACTTTTCCCGATCCAAATTTTGGATTATGGTCGGATGGTTGCCGAATATCCCCTTTGGGGCGGGACTGAGAAGCTTTCACCGTTTTGGTGCGGTGAATATCTGAAAAGCGAAAACTTCCGGGAGGAAAGCATGAATACCATCAAACTATCGGTGCTGGCGATCGGCGTCGCCATGAGCGTCACGGCGCTCTCGCACGTCGCCGTGGCGGATACGTCGGACAAGAAGATCGCGCTGTCCAACAACTATGCCGGCAATTCCTGGCGTCAGGCGATGCTGAAAAGTTGGGGAAAAGTCGGCCAAAAGGCCGTCGCCGATGGCATCGTCGCCGCCGCCGATCCGTTCACCACGTCGGAAAACCAAGTCACCGAACAGGCCGCGCAGATTCAGAATATGATCCTGCAAGGTTATGACGCCATCGTCGTCAACGCGGCTTCCCCCGACGCGCTAAACGGCGCCGTCCAGGAGGCATGCGACGCCGGTATTACCGTGGTCTCCTTCGACGGCATCGTGACCGCGCCCTGCGCCTGGCGGATCGCCGTCGACTTCAAGCAGATGGGCAAGGACGAGGTCCTCTACCTGGCCGAGAAAATGTCCGGGGGTGGCAACCTCCTCGAAATTCGCGGCCTCGCGGGCGTTTTCGTCGATGACGAAATCAGCGCCGGGATCCACGAAGGGGTGAAAGAAAATCCACAGTTCAAGATCGTTGGGTCGGTACACGGCGATTGGGCACAGGACGTGTCGCAAAAAGCAGTCGCCGGGATTCTACCGTCGCTGCCGGAGATCGCCGCCGTGGTCACACAAGGCGGTGACGGATACGGTGCGGCGCAGGCGTTCAAGGCCGCCGGCCGGCCGACACCCTTGATAATCATGGGCAACCGTCAGGACGAATTGCAGTGGTGGAAAGAGCAAAAGGACGCCAACGGCTACGAGACCATGTCTGTTTCCATCGCACCCGGCGTTTCCACGCTCGCCTTTTGGGTCGCCCAGCAGATCCTCGACGGCGCCGATGTGCCCAAGGATTTGACGGTGCCGTTCCTGCGGGTCGATCAGCATGATCTGGAGACAAAACTCGCGGGCACCGAAAAAGGCGGTGTTGCCAATATCGAATACACCCTGGAAGATTCGAAGAAGGTGATCTCCGGAATGTAAGCTGCCGAAGTCGGATATTGCGGTTATCTTCGACTGGTTCGAGTGACGCTTGTGTCCGACACTTCTGAAAAGATCGTCAAGCTGGACGGCGTCGAAAAGAATTTCGGCGCCGTCCGCGCGCTTGACGGCGTGGACCTTCAAATCTTGAGTGGCGAATGCCTGGGTATCGTCGGTCATAACGGTGCCGGAAAATCGACGCTGATGAATATTCTCGCCGGCACGCAGTCTTGCAGCGCGGGAGCTGTTTCGTTTAATAGCGATTCCGGGGGCGGTTCCAGGGGCGGTTCCGGGAGCAATGTCGGGGAGCGCGCCCACAATGTGAGCGAAGCGCATGCGCAAGGCATCCGATGCGTTTTTCAGGAACTTTCCCTGTGCCCCAATCTGACGGTGGCGGAGAACGCCCGCATCCTGCACCCGCGCATCAAGGGTTGGCGCTGGCGGCGTCAGGCGAGCGATCTAATCCTGAACAAGCTTGACGAGGTATTTCCCGGCCACGGAATACAAGCGGACGATCCGGTCGGCGACCTGTCCATCGCCAACCGGCAGATGGTCGAAATCGCCCGTGCCTTTACAGTGGTCGATACCCCGCTCCGACTCGTGATCTTGGATGAACCCACGTCATCCCTGGACGCTATCATCGCCCAACAGTTGCTGCGCCACGTCCGCCGATTCGTCGATGCCGGCGGATCGTGTATTTTGATCTCGCACTTGTTGGAGGAAATCCTCGAAACCAGCGACCGGATCATCGTCATGCGCGATGGCCGTATCGTCGACGACCGCACCGCCGGCGCCTTCACCCGCCAATCCCTGGTCGAGGTCATGGGCAGCGTGGTCAAGGAAAAGGAGCAGGAACAGTTGGGTTTTGCTTCCAAACGTACGGTCGGCAATCCGCTGGTCTCCGCCCATCCGCCGGGCCAGGATAGCGGAATCAAACTTGAAGCCCACAAAGGTGAAATCGTCGGCTTGGCCGGATTGAGCGGACATGGCCAGACCGAAATTCTGGTCCGTGTATTCTTGGACAAGAGGAAAGCCAAATCCGATTTGGCCCTGGTCGCGGGAGACCGGCAGAACGACGGCGTTTTTCCGATCTGGTCCATCCGTCAGAACATCGGCATCGGTTCGCTGCGAAATTTGTTGAAGAACGGTTTTCTGGACCTGGATGCGGAGCGAAAACTGGCTGACTCCTGGCGTGAAAGAATTGCCATTCGCACACCCGATATGGCCAATAATATTCTCTCCCTGTCCGGCGGCAACCAGCAAAAGGCGTTGTTCGCCCGGGCTTTTGGATCATCGGCGAAAATCATCTTGATGGACGATCCCATGCGTGGCGTCGACATCGGCACCAAGCAGGAAGTTTACGAGATGATCCGCGAGGAGGCCACCGCGGGGCGCACCTTCATTTGGTACACGACCGAGATGGACGAACTCAATCACTGCGATCACGTCTATGTCTTCCGCGATGGGACGATCGCCGCCGATCTGGCGCGGGACGCGTTGACGGAACAGAAGGTCCTGCAAGCCTCGTTCCAGGGGGCGGTATGATCGCTTGGATTTCGTCGCCCCGTATTCTCAGGGGACTACTGCCGGCGTTTTCGCTTGCGGTGATCCTGGTTGCTATTTTTTACCTGCAGCCCCGGGCCATGAGTTATTTCGGGCTCAATCTACTGCTCAATCTGGCGCTGCCCATCGCGTTCGCGACCCTGGCGCAGATGTGCGTGATCACAGTGAACGATTTGGATTTAGGCATTGGCGCCTACGTCGGATTCGTGGTCTGCGTGAGTGCGACTTGGCTCAACGATCAACCCGTGATCGGTGTTGTCGTCCTGGCCGGCTGTATCGCCGTATACGGCGCGTTGGGCGCCTTGATCCATCTCCGCAATCTGCCGTCCATCGTCGTGACCCTCGGGATGTCGTTCTTCTGGCTGGGGTTGGCGCTGCTCGTCCTGCCGACGCCCGGCGGCAAGGCACCGGACTGGATTCGGGCGATCATGACCTTCAAGGCACCCGGCGTGCCGATGACGATCTATGCGTCGGCGGCGATCGCCCTTCTCGTTCATATCGGCCTCAAGCGATCCGCGTTCGGTGCCGTGCTCCGAGGGGCCGGCGGCAATCCCAGGTCGGTGGAGCGGGCCGGCTGGTCGTTGCTGCGCATCAAGGTAACCATGTACGCCTTGGCCGGGTTCTTCGGCGTTCTGAGCGGAATTTCCCTGATTGGATTGACGACCTCGGCCGACGCCAATATCGCGCTTCGTTATACGCTGCTGTCCATCGCCGGTGTGATTCTGGGCGGCGGCGAGTTCGTCGGCGGACGAATATCGCCAATCGGCGCGGTGCTCGGCGCCATGACCCTGACGCTCGCCGGTTCGTTCCTGTCATTTCTGAGAATCTCGCCCGACTGGCAGATCGGCGCCCAGGGCGCCATCCTGATCATCGTCCTGGCGCTCCGGGTGGTCATCAACCGGACGGAGGCGCGACGCCCGCGATGATCTCCGACCGCCTTAGAATACTGTTCGAAAAACCATGGATCTGGGCTTTCCTGGGTGCCGGATTGGTGTGGATGGCGACCATCGCGTTCACCGGGGGTCAGGGGGCGGGCCAGATCCTGTCCGCCGCTTTGGCGTTTGCGACATTTTCCGTGATTGTCGGAATCGGGCAGATGTACGTCATCACCCTGGGGCCCGGAAATATCGACCTCTCCATTCCCGCGACCATGACCTTCGCCGGCGCCGTCTCCATGAAAATCGTCGATACCCAGGATTCCATGGTCGTGCTGGGATTGGTCATCGCGCTGGCTTGCGGCGCGGCGGTGGGGGTCTTCAACTACGGCCTGATCCGGGTGCTTCGCATCCCACCGATCATTGCCACGCTTTCGTCCAGTTTTTTGGTCCAGTCGTCGGCCATCGCATACGGCCGCGGGCTCAAGATCAAACCGCCGCCGATGTTGGCCGATTTCACCACGGCGAAGATCGCGGGTGTTCCCGTGCTTGCCATTTGCGTGATCGGGCTTGCGGCGGTCATGGGCGTGGTGTTGCATCGCACGGTCTACGGAAAATCGGTCATTGCCATCGGCCAGAATCCGAGGGCCGCCCAGTTTGCCGGGATCAATGTCGACTTCACCCGCTTCGCCACCTATGTGCTATCCGCCGTGATGGCGGGGTTGTGCGGTTATGTCTTGTCCGGCTTCTCCGGCGGCGCATCGTTGAACATGGGGGCCGAGTACCTGCTCGCGTCCATCGCCGTGGTCGTCATCGGCGGCACGTCAGTTGCCGGCGGGTTCGCCAATCTACCCGGCCTATGGGGCGCGGCACTTTTCATGTTCCTGTTGGTGACCATGCTCAATATTTTTGGTCTTACAGCGGGCGTGCGTCTTATCCTGACCGGCGCGATCATCGTCGGCGTCATAACATTGGCGGGCGGGCGGAAGACGTAATCTAGCGCGATCGAGTCACGCCTCAACAGCGGTGCAATCGTGGCTCACCCGCATCGGAGATCGGTGACCCGAAGCGCATGCCCTTGAGATTGGCCCAATAGGCCGCCGCCTCGCACATCGGGCAGGCCGGCGACGTGCCATACATGACGCAGTCGCGAAGGTCGCGGGATCCTAGATTGTGCGCCGCATCTCGGATGGCTTCCATTTCCGCATGGGCCGTGGGATCGCGATTGACGATAACACGGCTCGGCGCCTGTCCCACGATGCGACCATCCTTGACAATCACGGCGCCATATCCCTGATCACCGGTTTCGAGAGCCAGGTTTCGCATGCGCCACGCCTGCTCCATGAAGGCGGATGGCGTGCTTCCCGACGGTAGCGGCATGATCTCCGTCACGTCATTCGCCGCGGGACGACGAACCGCCAAAATCGAAAACGGAAAGGTCAAGGCGAACGGACCAACAAGCCTATTTATCAAGGCCCGCCGGCCGAGGTTGTGAATTTCCGGGCGTTCCTGCCGCCCCGCGTTGCGATCCGTCACGAGCATACTCCCAATCTCAAGCCTCAATCGGCGTCTGGATTTGCACCCGATATTATGATGTTATCCAGCGCATGGGAAAGTTCATCTTGTTGTTGCTCGTTGCTCTATGTGCCACCGATGCATCGGCCGCTCTTGTTGCACCAACGAAAATCGGACTGCCGGCATATCGCGTCTGGCAACCTCTCTGGCTCGCGCAGCTCCCGCCTTCCGCGGACGAACTGGAGCGCTACGAAGGACTTCACGCGGCCGCCGCAAGTGGCGACGTCGGAACGATCGAACGCCTTATTTCGGCTGGCGCGAGTACCGAGTCTCGGGATCGCCACGGGCGAACGCCGTTGATGGTGGCGGGTTACAAACGAAATCATGCAGCCGCGGAAGCTTTGATCGGCGCCGGCGCCAACTTGAACGCGCTCGACAACGACCAATACGATTTGTTGACGATCTCCGCTGTCCTAGATGATCTCGAAATGGTGAAACTGGCGATCGCGGCGGGTGCCGATACCAAGCTGATTACCAGCCCCTACGAGGGAACGGCCCTGATCGCCGCGGCCCATCTCGGGCACGTTGACGTGGTGCGGGCGCTCATCGACGGTAATGCTCCGCTCGATCACGTCAACAACCTGAATTGGACCGCGCTCATCGAGGCGGTCGTCCTGGGCGACGGCGGTCCACGTCATATCGCCATCGTCCGGGCGTTGATCGATGCGGGCGCGGACCCCGATTTGCCGGACGGATATGGAAACACGCCCCTTGCCCTGGCGCGGCAACTCGATCATTAGGCCATCGCCGACATAATTCGTCAGGCGGTTGGGAGCCCGTAGCCGGCCGCAGCCGGCCGCAGCCGACCGGTGGGAAATCGTCATAGGCGCTCGAATTTGTCACGGAAAAACCTGTTAATCCCTACAATTCTCAGCCATCATGCGGCGGTTACAACCTGGCCTTACTGCCCCTGAGATGACCGTCGACCCCCATGTTATTCGGCGGTTGTCTGGTATCTGGGGCATGGGCCTCGACTGGCCCTCCCAGGGTCACGCCTCTTCAAACCAGCTGAAGGAAAGAAAATGTTCAAATCCGCCGTAGGCATACTATCCGCGTTAGTTCTGATTTCCATGACGCTCGGGGCCGCGAATGCCCAGAATCCTGTCGTGGAAGCGCTCGAGGGTTGTTCGAAGGAGCTCGAAACCTACTGCAGTTCGGTCACGCCGGGTGGCGGACGTTTGGTTTCCTGCGCAAAAGCCCATGAAGACAAGCTCTCATCCGAATGCATCTACTCTCTTAATCGTGCCGGCTACTGGTTGGAAACCTTGACGCGCACCCTGTCCTATGTCGTCTCTCAGTGTGGAGCGGACGCGCTGAAATTCTGCCCCGACGTCGAAGTGGGAGAGCAACGTGTCCTGAATTGCTTAGGTGAAAACAAAGAAAACTTGAACAAGTATTGTAGTCTCGCGTTAAGCGATATCGGCAGGAAATAAGGCCCGCATCCATCGACCGGACCCCGCGAGCCAAACCGATCGACAGAATCGGAAGGGCCACGCCGAAAAATCATCCAAACCCAGAGACACGCCGGCACGGACCAAGCGGTTCGCGGTTTTTCCGCTTCCCGGGCCAACCAACGAAATACGGGTGCGGCGCCAGGTAGGCGCCGAAATTAATACTATTCTAACTATCATATAGGACCTTGATAGGGTGCGGCAGGACGGTGGCCTCCTGGGCGATCGAACGCGATTTACCCTTGGGACTCAGCCGTCGATCGCAAGAGACACTTGGACCAACAACCGGCGCCCCTGCGGCGCTCTAGAGGCCCCGGCCGTGACTAACTCCAATTCATCGCCCAAAATTCTTTTTGTCGATGACGACCCCAATATTACGAGGTCGCTTTGGCGGCGATTCAAATCCGTCGGAATCGAGGTGATCCGATCGCACAACGCCAAGGAAGGATTGGTCTTGGCGATGACGGAACGTCCGGATGTCATTCTTACCGATCACAACATGCCAGGAATCACTGGTGAGCGGTTCATCATGAATTTGCAATATAATCATATGACCAAACATATTCCGGTCATCATGATCACCGGTGTGACGTTCCATGGGAAAGAAGACTTCGCGCTCAAACGCCAAGTTCTGGGCCGGGGTGGTGCCGTATCGTTCCTGAGCAAGCCAATCGATTTTCAATCGCTCCTCGAGGCGCTGCGGGGTCACATCAAACTGCCCGCACAGGCCGAAATCATATAAGAAATTCCCCGGGCACCGCGCCCTCGCGGCGGCGGCGGCCATGGCGCGCAAGACAATCAGAGAGTTATTTTCCGATAAAGTAGCGGCCACACTCGCGATGGCGGTTCCGCCATCATGCTCGGGTGCGTCCGTGCGGTCTCCAACAGTCAGCCCAAACGGGGCCGGCCCTCAGGATCCGGTATTGGCGGCCTGGTGTATGCCCTCAAGACCGGGGATGTGCCACTGGCCGGCGGCGCTCCGGCAGGATTTACCGGGATAAATCCGTTGGCCGGCTGCGCGCCGAACGGTCTGTTCGAAGGTTCTGCAGTAGGGCGAATCGCCCGTGTTTATGGCGGTCGTTGGCGTGATCGTCACCTCGGCCTCGACACCCGAACTGCGCCACTCGATGCTCTGTTTTTCGGGCTTGGTTTCAAGCGCCTGCTGGAGCGCCCAGCCCAAACCGGCCCGTGCCGCCGGCGGCCAGCCATTTCCCTCCAGTCGTACCGCGACCAATTCGACATGCGATTCTGAAGCGGGGCTTTCGAATCTCTCATCCCGGCGCACGAAATGCCGGATTCGCGGGGCGTAATACCAGACGCGTTCCGTTGGTCCATTCAGATAAGGCATGGACGTGCGGCACACCACGCGCAGGGCATCAAAGGTACCGGCCGCGACGCTGACTGCCTGAGGTGGCTCGACCAGGCAATGCCACTGCGATGTGACTTCGATACGGGGACTCGACGGCACTTTGTGCGTGATTTCGGTTTTGGCGGTGAATGAAACCTCCCGCCCGGCCGTCAAGGGCCACAGCACACCCGGTCCGCCCTCCACCGTCGTCTGTTCGCTCACCAGATCGGTCTCCCGGTGGATCGCCGGTAGGACGAAGTCTCTATACGCGGTGATGACAGTGCCATCATTGCTCCGCCACTGGACCCGATCGCCGTCGATACCGGTCACGGTTTCGGTGCGGCCGTCCGAATATACGAAGGTGTCGCCGACCGCGTAGAGGGGCAGCGCCTTGCTCGCCGAACCGAAGTCATGGGTGCGGCCGGTCGAGTCGAGTTCCAATAGGGAGAGCCATTCGACCAAGGATTTTGTGATTTTCCCGTCGGTGGGCAGACTGGCGTCGGCTTGGTACTTGCGCACCGCATCCGCGGTCTTCGGGCCGGTCAAGCCATCCAAGGGGCCCGGCTCGTAGCCGAGCCCGGCCAAGAGTTTCTGCGCGGCCAGGATAATCTCCCGCGTCGGCTTGGTCTCGTCCACAACGACATGCCCGGTTGATTCGGCCGCCATGGCCGCCGCTTTGCCATTATCTTGCGACTGCGCCGTCGCGGGTTCCGCCTGGGCCTGCTCTTTCCCGCCGTCAAAAACCTGGGTCAATTCCTCCATACTGGAGGGAAGTTCGCAGCCCACAAGCAGGAAAGCCAAGCCGGCCGCCACGAAGGCGCCCGGGTATCGGGCACGCCGTCCCGTTCGTTCGGGCTCGGTGCTCCGCGGGGTGGGCGAAACCGGCCCGCCTCGCGGCGGATTTGGCAAATCGGCAAGTGTCATGCGTTGGTCACACATCATATCTGTTGAGGGCCATGGCCACCCGCGAGGGATAACCAGACGCCAAACCACCGAGCAATCTCGGAATTGCGTCCAATCATATCGGCTTAATCATTGACAAATAATGGATATGGGTCGGGTGCCCGACAAAATCCCGCGCGGTCTGGCGTCAGTCCCCCGGCCGCTACGCATCGAAACGACGAATTCGATACCGTGGGTCCTAGGCATCTCAAGATTTTGTGGAATATCGCAGGACACCCCTAAATGTAGGGTCGTTCGGACAGGGCGGCACGCGCCGACACCTGCCGGCCGCGCCGGGTGAAGACAATGAGTTAAATGAATTTTAGCACCGCCACTGGCATGATTCCGGGGACGGGAATCTGCTGGATGGGCGCTCCAATGCGCATAAGAGATACCGCAACAACAGTCGAATCGGCCTGGGACAGCCTCAAAGGCGCGCTCTTGCAGTTCCGCACGAGCCGACTCTGGGATGCGCCGAGACGTGCACTCGACGAGCTTCCGGCCGAACTCGGGGCCGAACTCGGGAAAGCCCGTGACGCCGCCAAGGTCCTAAGTTCGGTCGCCTACAAGCGAACCAATCTGTTTTTTCGGGGTCACTTCCCCACCACCCTAGTGCTCGTGTTGGGCGTTTTCATTTCGAGCGCCGGCTTCCTTTTTACGAGCAACCACTTACAAAATCGGTCGCAACGGGCGTTTGACGAGCCGGCGGCCCACTACACTGCGATCTTGAGCCAGGAGATCGACCGCTATCTGGAGATCATCAACTCCGTGGGCACCTTCATGGCCGCCTCGAACGAGGTTGACCGATGGGAATTCTTCGCCTTGGTGGGCAAGAGCCTGCCACGCTTTCCCGGCATCCAGGCGTTGGAATGGATTCCCCGCGTAACAGCGGAAAAACGGGGCGAGTACGAAAAGCAGGGCGAGAGGGACGGTCTTTACGGTTTTAAATTTACCGAGAGGGATACGCTCGGCAACCTCGTGCCCGCCCGTGAAAGAGAAGAGCATTATCCCGTCTACTACGTTGAGCCTTTCGAAGGCAATCAAGAATCCTTGGGATTCGACTTGGCCTCGAGCCCGGCAAGCCGCCGGATCCTGGATCGCGCGCGCGACACCGGGCAAATGATCGCCGCGCAGCAAGTCGCCTCGGTACAGACCGACGACAACCAGGCCGCATTCTTGACCGTGCTTCCGATTTACGATTCGAAAACCGAGCCGGCAACGGTCACGGATCGGCAAAAAGCGCTGGTCGGTTTCGTTCTCGGTGTGGTTCGGTTCAGCGACATGATCGGGGCCGCGCTTCGGAGCTTCGCATCCGCCGATGCCCTCGACATCTATCTCTACGACGAGGCTGCGAGCCCGGATGCGCGTCTTATCTATTTCCACCCGTCTCTTCTGCGCCGGGGCAATGCGGTACCCTTGCCCGAGAACGAGGTCTACGAGGGCCTATTCAGTTCCACGGCCTACAACGTCACCGGGCGAGATTGGTCGATCGTGGTCAAGCCCGCTCCAGGGCATTTTGTCGATGATGCCAGCCTCATGTCATGGGGTGTTGTAGCGGTCGGCCTCCTGCTCACGGCCTTGCTGCTTCAGTATCTGATTTCCTCGGCGAGCCGCACGCGCGTGATCGAGCTGTCGGTGACACAGCGCACCGGCGAGCTCGTGCATTCGAACGAGGCGCTGCAGTCCGAAATTCAGGAGCGCAGGCGGGCCGAGCAGGACCGAGTGTCGCTGGAGCGCGAACTGGCCCAGATCCAAAAAATGGAATCGTTGGGCACCTTGGCTGGCGGCATCGCCCATGAAATCAACTCGCCGGTTCAGTATGTCGGCGAAAACCTTGGATTCTTGCGCGAATCCGTAGCGGAACTGGGCCAGGTCCTGAGCAAATACAAACTTCTGACCGACACGGCCCAATCGGAAGGGTTGCTGCCCAACGAGGTGGCGGAAGTCAACGCGGCCCTCGATGCCGCGAACCTGGAATTCCTGCGCCAGGAAATGCCCGCTTCGATCGATCAATCTCTCGAAGGGATCGAACGGATCAGCGAGATCGTACGTGCGATTCGGGAGTTCTCCTATCCCGACGCCAAGGAAAAGACCGCCATCGATATCAATCACGCGATCGCCACGACCCTTACCGTTGCCAACAATCAGATCAAATATGTGGCTGATGTAGAAACCGATTTCGATACGTCCTTGCCACCGATCTCCTGTTTTCCGGGCGAATTCAACCAGGCTATCCTGAATCTTCTGGTCAACGCCGCGCACGCGATCGAGGCAACCGCGAGCGACGACAAGGGCAGGATCACGTTGACCACGCGCAATCTGGAGAATCAAGTCGAGATACGGGTCAGCGATACCGGGACCGGCATTCCCAACGCGATCCGGAAGAAAATATTCGACCCCTTCTTCACAACCAAGGAACCGGGCAAGGGCACCGGACAAGGTTTGGCGATCTGCCATGCCATCATCACCAAGAAACACGGCGGGACGATAAACGTCGAGTCGGAACCGGGCCAAGGCACGACCTTCATTATCTGTTTGCCGATGGAAGGACCGGGATCGTCCCCGGCGACCGCTTGAATCAAAGGGCGCTCTGGGTCGCCATCAACCAGACGGAACCCAACGTAAAATGAGTATCAGCATGACCAACAAAGTTCTGTTCATTGACGATGATCTGAACATTCTGGCGTCTTTCAAGCGGCGCCTTGGCCGGCGTTTCGATATTGCCACCGTACCCGGCGGCGAGCAGGGTTTGGAGGTTCTGGAACAGGACGGCCCGGTCGCGATAGTCATCAGCGACCAACGCATGCCCGGCATGGACGGTATTCAGTTTTTGAGCGAGGTGAAGAAGCTTGCTCCGGATACGGTGAGAATGATGCTGACCGGCAATACCGATCTGACGACCGCGATTAAAGCGGTCAACGAAGGAAATATTTTCCGGTTCTTCACGAAACCTTGTCCGCCCGAAGATATGGCACAGGCGATCGAGGCCGGCCTGAAGCAGTACAACCTCGTCCGGTCGGAACGGGACCTGCTGGAACATACCCTTGCCGGCAGCGTCAAGGTTCTCATTGATGTTTTGTCTCTGGTCAATCCGGAGGCGTTTCGAACGACCCGCCTCTTGCGCAATTGGATGCGCCGGGCAGCCGACCGGTTGAACTTGTCGAACGCCTGGGAATTGGACATAGCGGCCATGCTCTCGCCCATCGGGCTTATCACGATTCCCGCCGAGGTCCACAGCAAGGTTCAGGACGGCGTGGAGTTGAGCAAGGTCGACCGCGAGATTTACCAGCGTGCGCCGGAGGCCGCCAGGAATCTGGTTTCCAATATCCCACGCATGAAAAATCTGAGCGAAATGATCTACTATCAAAACAAAGGTTTCGACGGCAGCGGATTTCCCGACGATTGGATCGCCGGCAAGGATATTCCCATAGGCGGGAGATTGTTGAAGGTGTTGATCGATATCGCCGCGCTTAGCGACGAACCCGGCCAGGCCGACTTCGACGAACTCGAAAAGAACGCACACCTCTACGATCCGGAGATTTTACAGGTTGTCCGGGATTTATGGATCGATGAGACCGCACCGGGTGCTGCCGCCCGGACAGAGGAAATCGAGAAAATCTCAGCCGGCAGCCTGCGGGCAGGCGCGCGCCTAGTATCGGATATCGAAACCGAAGATGGCCGGCTCGTCTTGGCCGCCGGGAGCGAGGTCTCGCAAGCACAGATCGAACGGCTGTGGAATTTTAGAAGATATCGAAAGTTGAAAGAGCCTCTACATGTCATCCAACCGAAGGCGCCTTCCGCGGAACCGGCCAAAGTAAGCTCCTGACCCGAATTCCGATCACTCAATCTTTCCGGCGACGCTCGGCCCGATCGTGCTAGGCGGCGCCGTTGCCCCCGGTCAAATCCTGAAACGTGGTTTGCACGAGCTCAAACTTGCCATTCAGCGCGGTCTCCAACTGATCGAAACTCTCCAATCCCGCCGCTCTCGACAGATTGGCTTTCAGCTCCCGTGCCCCATCCTCCACATCGAGGCGATCTTCCACGACGATCGCCAAAAGGTTTTCGATCTGGCGCAACAAATGATGCGCCCCAAGGAGATCGTGCACCAACCCATCGTCCAACAGGCCGGCTTCGGAGATATTGGCTAGCGCCTCGGGGATAGAGGGAGTCAGGACACCGGGGTGATCCGAGCCGTGGCGCAGCTGCAGTATTCTGACCATGGTGTCCAGGTCATCGAGTCCGCCCCGCCGCCGCCTCATGTCCCATTTCCGTGGCGCTTCCCGCCCCTCGGAACCGTCACCGCGTTTATCGGTGGCATGATGACCCAGAAACCCTGGTTCCACCCCCCGAACCACAAGGTCTTTCAGCTTGCGGGAGACATCCCCTGCCAAGGCAGGTGGCCCCGCGACCACCCGTGCCTGCATGAGGGCGAGAACCCGCGAACCGCCCGCATCCTCGGCGCAATGGTCCGCCAGTCGATCGAGCGCGATCACAAGCGACCCGGACCCGCCCCAAAGGTTCGCACCATCGCTGGCATCGTATAATGGTCCGGCGCCGGTCGGCGCCGTCATTGTCTCTAGAAACCGCCTTGCCAGGTTCCCCGGGTCATCCATCGCGGGTCCGTCGTTCTCGCAGACGATCAACAGATCCAATGGCGCGCGGTAGGTGAGTTCCTGGGTGCCGAAGGGTCCGTAAGCGACCACGGCCATGCCATCGCCGGCCACGCCGGTTTCCGGTTCCAGGCCGCCACTCAGGCGACGATGGATATGATGGCACAGTGCATCGGCGATCCCACTGAATGCCTGTCCCGCGCCGGAGGAGTCCAAGGTGTGATGCAAGACATTGGCCGCGATCTGAAAATTTTGGTCGCCCGCCCATTTGGAAGCGCGTTCAACCATTTCCGTGAGGTCCGCCGCCTGACCAAAGACGTCCGTGCTATCGGCCAACATCAAGCGCCTGTCGGGTAGCAAATTGAAAAACCCCGGTGCGACGGCGAGCTCCAACTGCTCGGGCCTTTGGTACAGCGTTGCGGCAAGCGGTGGCGCCGAAATCACGATCTCGATCACAAGATCTAGGAGTGCCGGATTGGCCGTCAAGAGAGACAAGGTTCTCGTGCCGGGCGCCAGGCAATCGAAAAAACCGTCGAGTTTTTCGATCGCCCGATCCGGTTCGGATGTCTTGGCCGCCTTCTCGACCAACGGCGAGACCAGTTCGACAAGCAGGTTCTTCTCCCGATCCTCCTGCGTCGCGGCGAGGTCGCCGACATGCCACCGGCGCAAGCGCCGATAGGTATTCGGCACGTCGCGATACCCAAACTGGTCCAGCAGAGTTGCCGTCCGCGCGTCCGGCTCGTCACTGCCGAAATCGAGCGCTTCCCGGTCTTCCGGGTCGGGCGCATCTTCGAATAGATCACTAAAGCGAGCCTCGACCTGCGCCAGATGCCCAAGCAAGGTTTCGCGAAACTCACCGATATCGTCGAAGCCCATGAATACGGCGAGCCGTTCCATCCCGGCTTCGTCGGAGGGCAAGGTTTGGGTCTGCTGATCGGCGATCATCTGTAGCCGGTGTTCGAGCGTTCGCAGGAACTCATAGGATTCCGTCAACTCGTCCGCCACGGCATCGTCGATGTGTTCGGCTTCCGCAAGGGTCGTCAGCGCATCCACCGTGCGCTGACAGCGCAGATAGGGATCGCGCCCGGCGAAGATCAACTGCTGCGTCTGAGCGAAAAACTCGATCTCCCGAATACCGCCCCGGCCAAGCTTGATGTTATGTCCGAAAAATGCGATCTCGCTGCCGCCGCGCTGGGCGTGTATCCGGTGTTTGATTTTCTGTATTTCGCGAATCGCCCAGAAATCCAAGTGCTCGCGCCAAACGAAGGGCGTCAACTCCTCCAGAAACTTACGCCCCAAGGCCAAGTCGCCGGCAGCGGCGCGCGCCTTGATCATGGCCGAGCGTTCCCAATTTTCACCTCTATTGTCGTAGTAGGCCCGGGCGGCCGCGCAAGGCATCGCGACCGGCGTGGAACCGGGATCCGGACGCAGCCTGAGGTCGACCCGGCACACATAGCCCTCGGCCGTGCGTTGGTCCAAGATGGCGACCAATCTCTGAGTCATTCGAATGAAGGCCTCTTGCACGCTTTTCGAACCGCGATAATCGACCTTCATCGGCTCGTACAATATGATCAGATCGATATCGGACGAGTAATTGAGTTCGCGCGCGCCGTGTTTGCCCATCGCAAGCGCAACGTACCCGCAGTCGTCTTCAGGAAAATAGCTGTCCCGCAGGACGATATCGCCCTTCTCCGCCGCCTGCAGCATCAGGTGGGAGATCGCAACCGACACCGCGCCGTCGGCGAAGTCGGTCAACGTCTGGGTAACGCGCTCCAACGTCCAGAGATGGGTTATATCCGCGAGCGCGACCGCCAGGGCGACCTTGCGACGGGCAATCCTGAGTTCCCGCATCAGCCGATCTTGGTCGAGCGAGCGGCTCAGATCGTCCTTCATATGGGCAAACACCGGCCCAAGGGCCGTGTCCGGTCCCAAGCTTAAGACATCCTTCAGAAAAGCTAGGTCCGCCAACGCGCAGCTGGTCAGAAATGGGCTATTCGAGAAAACCGCTTCCAAAATACTCTTGGTCATGGGATCGGCTTCGACCTCGCCGATCCAGTCGGTTATTTCGGGATCCGCCAGGTCCACAACTCGCGTGCGCAACTCGTCCATGGCCCGCGCGGCACGCGCGGCATCGCTGATCCCAGCCATGCCGAACAACGGGCCATGAAAGAATAACTTAGCCACGGTCCGCGCCGATGATCGGCGGGCACACCCTCGGCTTGCGCGCCGTCATGCTCGCCATCTGCCATCCGCCATGCGAACCGCGTCCTATACGCTCGGTATGACCACCCCGTCTTACAGGACGTTTGTCCCGTGGGTGCCGGTGCCCAGTTCGACGCAATCGAACAGATCGGTCACGAAGGCCATTCCCGAGCCCCCGCTGACCTTCGCCCCCGAAGACAGGGCATCGATCACGTCGCCGACTTTGTCGTCGTTCACACCGATCTCCATCCTGATCTTCTGGAACAGGGTAATGTCCTGACTTGC
>CAXMQD010000374.1:0-14274 GCA_964194965.1 uncultured Acidimicrobiia bacterium
GATGAAGTAGAAGGACGTGCCGATCCAGCCGATGCCCGCGATCATATGGGCCCAGCGGATCAAAAGGTTGAGCCAGTCGGCCAGGAACGCGCTTGTCAAATCGACTCCATAATTCCATACCGGCCGGCGCGCCGACCCAGACCACTAGGTGGGTTCGCGCGCCGGCCCAGTATTGCCGTTGGTAGCCGGTTATTGCGGCAGTTGTCCGTCGACGCCTTTGACGTACCAATTCATGCCCAACAAGGTGCCGTCATCAAGATTCTTGCCGGCGGGCAGCGCCTCCGAGCCATCTTGTTTGTAGACCGGCCCCTTGAACGGATGCAGTTCGCCGGCCTTGATCTTGGCTTCCGTGTCCTGGGCCATCTTGACCACATCGGCCGGTAGATTGGTGTAGGGCGCCATCTCCACCGTACCGGCGGCGAGGCCCTTCCAAGTGTCGGCCGATTTCCAGGTGCCGTCCAACACCGCCTTGGTGCGCTCGATGTAGTAGGGCGCCCAATTATCGACGATCGAGGTCAATTGCGCTTTCGGCGCGAATGCGATCATGTCGGAGGCTTGGCCGAAGGCGAAAACACCTTTGTCAGCGGCGATTTGCAACGGCGCGGTGGAATCGGTGTGCTGGGTTATGATGTCGGCGCCCTGGCCGATCAGCACTTTCGCGGCATCCGCTTCCTTGCCCGGGTCGAACCAGGAGTTGACCCAGATCACTTTCAGCTTGAAATCCGGATTGATGGTTTGCGCGCCCAGGATGAAGGCATTGATGCCCATAACCACTTCCGGAATCGGGAAGGAGGCGATATAGCCGGCGACGCCCGATTTCGAAACCTGGGCGGCAATCTGGCCGATGATATAGCGGCCTTCGTAGAAGCGCGCGTTGTAGGTCGCAACATTCTTCGATTGTTTGAATCCGGTCGCGTGCTCGAACTTCACTTTGGGAAAGCGCTTCGCCACCTTTAGGGTCGGATTCATGTAGCCGAACGAAGTGGTGAAAATGAGGCCCACGTCCTGGCGCGCCAAACGCTCGATGGCGCGTTCAGCATCGGGGCCTTCCGCGACCTTTTCGACATAAATGGTTTCGACTTTGTCGCCGAACTCCTTTTCGACCGCCAGGCGGCCCTGGTCATGCTGGTAGGTCCAGCCATGATCGCCGACCGGCCCGACATAGATAAAGCCGACCTTCAATTTTTCGGCGGCGGACGCGGCGCCCGCGGCGAAAACTATCGCCAGAGCTACTGCGACCGAACTCACAAACTTTTTCATGATGACTCCTCTCGCCTCACAAGTTGTCGTTGCGGCGCTTGTTTGAAAGCCGTCATCGCCGACCGCGAAGCGATGGCGGCGTTTTTACGTTCATCTTTCCGGTGCGAACGGTTGTCCGATACACGCGGGCGTGTTGACTTTGGTCAAGGTCTTGTTGCCGGAGATGACGATCAACGCAACGATCGTCACGAGATAGGGCAGGGACGACAGCAGTTGCGCGGGGATCGGCACGCCAAGGGCCTGGACATAAAGGCCCATGATCCAGACGGTGCCGAATAGGTAGGCGCCGATCAGGACCCGTTTTGGCAGCCAGGTGGAAAAGACCACCAGCGCCAAGGCGATCCAGCCGCGGCCCGAACTCATGTTCTCGATCCATTGCGGCGTATAGGCGAGCGACAAGTAAGCGCCCGCCAAGCCGGAACAGGCGCCGCCAAAGGCGATGCAGGCATAGCGCACCTTGATGACGTTGTAACCCAGGGCATGGGCCGAATGATGGTTGCCGCCAACCGCGCTGATGATCAGGCCGGTCCGGGTGCGGAACAGCACGTAGCCAACGACCGCGACCAAAACCAGGGAGAAATAGACCAGGATATCTTGGCCGAACAGGATCGGACCGACGAAGGGCAGGTCGGTCAACACGGGGATATCGATGGCGCTGAGCTTGACTCCCGGCAGCCCCGTGAAGCCTTCCCCGATCAAGCCCGACAGGCCCAGGCCCAGCAGGGTTAGGGACAAGCCGGTGGCGACCTGGGAGGTCATCAACGTCTGGGTCAGGAAGGCGAAGAGCAGGGACATGAACACGCCGCCCGCCAGCCCGGCACCGACCCCCACCAGCGCCGAGCCGGTGGTGTAGGCGGCGGCGAAACCGCAGACCGCCCCCATAATCATCATGCCTTCGACGCCCAGGTTCAAGACCCCCGAGCGTTCGGTCACGAGCTCTCCCATGGCCGCCAGCAGCAACGGTGTCGAGGCGGTGATGATGGTCAAGATAACGGCTTCCAAGGCGCCCATGGTTTTCTCCTCAAGCCTCCGTCACCGCCGCGCGCGCGGACACGAATTTGATGCGGTAAAGTATCAAGGTGTCGCAGCCGAGAATGAAAAACAGCAGCATGCCTTGGAATACTTGCGCCGTCTTGTCCGAGATACCCAATTCCACCTGGGCCGCCTCGCCGCCGAGGTAGCTGATCGCCAACAGGATACCCGCAAACAGCACGCCGATCGGATTCAAACGGCCCAGGAAGGCGACGATAATCGCGGTAAAGCCGTAGCCCGGCGAAATGGTCGGCTGCAATTCCCCGCTCGGGCCCGCGACCTCGCAGATACCGGCCAAACCGGCCAGGGCACCCGACAGCAGGAAACAAAACCAGACCACGCGTTTGCGCGCGAAGCCGGCGAAGGCACCGGCGCGCGGCGAACTGCCGATCACGCGAATTTCAAAGCCGCGCAGGGAGCGGCTCATCATGATCGCCAACGCGATGACAGCGACGACGGCGAAGATCGCGCCGATATGAACCCGGCCCTCCCCCAGCAGGGGCAGCAACTGCCAACCCTCGAAGGGGACCGACTGCGGAAAATTATAACCTTGCGGATCGCGCCAGGGTCCGCGCACCAGCCAGTCCAGCAGCAGTTGCGCGACATAAACCAGCATCAGACTGGTCAGGATTTCGTTGGCGCCGAATCGATTCTTCAAGGCTGCTGGAATGGCCCCGAACAGTGCCCCGCCGACGGCGCCCAGTATCAGCATCGCGACCAGGACCGAAGGCGACTGCCAGGAGGTGAAATAGACCGGGATGGCCGAACCAAATAGGGCACCGATGGTCAGCTGCCCTTCCGCGCCAATGTTCCAGACGTTCGCGGTATAGCAGATCGTCAAGCCGGCGCCGATCAGGATCAGAGGTGCTGCCTTGACGATCAATTCCTCGATTGACCAAAGATCGGTGACCGGTTCGATGAAATAAACGTAAAGCGCGTGAAAGGGATCCAGGCCGAGGCCGCTGAAAATGATCCCGCCGATCACGACGGTGATCGAAATCGCCAACACCGGCGACAGCAAGGCCATTCCCTTGGAGCGCTCGCTCCGTTTTTCTAGGATAATTTTCATGCCGGAACCGCCGCTTGACCGGATTGATTGGCCTGTTCATGCGCACCGGCCATCAACAGGCCGATCCGCTCCAGACTAATCTCCTCCGCCGGATAGGCTGGTGACAGCTCGCCCCGGGATATCACCGCAATACGGTTTGCGATCTCGAAAATCTCGTCCAGGTCCTGACTGATCACCAAGATCGCGGAACCACCGCGCGCCAGATCGATCAGGGCTTGACGGATCAGCGCGGCGGCGCCCGCGTCAACGCCCCAGGTCGGCTGATTAATCACCAGGATCTTGGGTTCGAGAGTGATTTCCCGGCCGACGACGAATTTTTGCAGATTGCCACCGGACAGCGAGCGGGCCTCGGGGTCGGGCGTCCCCTTTCGGACGTCGAACAAATCCGTAACCTTGATATTTACGTCCTGTGCCGCCGAGCGGTCGATCAAACCGTTGCGCACGATGCCTTCACCCACGGAATGATGGGTCAGCACGACATTTTCCGATAATGCAAAATTCGGCACCGCGCCGTGGCCGATGCGTTCCTCGGGCACGAAGGCGGCATTGCGCCGCCGCCGCATGGTGATGTTTTCACCGCCACAGGGCTCGCCCGACAGTTTCACGGCGTTTTCGTCGGCGGTGGGATTTTCACCCGAAATCGCGTCGAAGAGTTCCGATTGGCCGTTGCCCGCGACGCCCGCAACGGCGACGATTTCGCCGGCGCATACTTGAAGATCGATGTTTTTGAGCGACACGCCGAACGGATCGTCCGTCGGCAAGGACAGGTTGGCGAGTTCCAGCAAAGGTGCGCCCGGTGTTATCCCCTTATCCGCCCTGACCGCGGCAACCTCGCTGCCGACCATTAGGTTGGCCAGGGACGCGGCGGTTTCCTGTCGCGGGTCGACCCGCGCCACCAGCTTGCCGTGGCGCAGGATGGTCGCGTCATGGCAGAGCTGTCTGACCTCTTCCAGCCGGTGGGAAATGTATAGAATACCACAGCCTTCGCCGGCCAGGCGTTCCAAAGTGACGAAAAGCTGATCGGCCTCCTGCGGGGTCAAGACCGCGGTCGGTTCGTCCATGATCAGCAAGCGCGGTTCCTGCAGCAGGCAGCGGACGATTTCGATGCGCTGACGCTCTCCCACCGACAAATCGGCGACCAGGGCGTCGGGCCGCAGCGGCAAGCCATAGTCGGCGGATACCTTTGCGACCCGTTCGGCCAAGCCGGCCATGCCTTGGTCCGCGGAAAGGGCAAGCGCGATGTTTTCCGTCACGGTCAAGGAATCGAACAAGGAAAAGTGCTGGAACACCATGCCGATGCCCAGCTCCCGCGCCACCGAGGGGTTGGCGACATGGACCGGCGCGCCGTTCCAGTACACTTGACCCGATGTCGCCTGCAGGGAACCGTAAATGATTTTCACCAGAGTCGATTTGCCGGCGCCATTCTCCCCCAATAGCGCATGGATCTCGCCGGGTTTTAGACTCAGCGTGACATCGTCGTTGGCGCGAAGTTCGCCAAAGACCTTGACGATATTTCGCGCTTCCAAAAGGTAGCTATCCGAACCTTCGTGGTGCCCCACGTTCGATACGTTTTCGTTCACGTTCCCGACACCCTGCGCGCGATATTCCGTGGGGCCCCGTTATTACCTTTTTTGGCGTGGACCAATTCTTCCACCCGGTGCAGCAGGTCCGCGGCAACCGAGGTGGCGATAGCCGACGGTTGTTTGGACTTGATGCCGGCGATGCCAATCGGACATACCAACCGATCGATATTCATTTGATCCATCCCCACTTGGCGCAACCGGTTCTGGAACCGTGCCCGTTTCGTCGCGGACCCGATCAAGCCGACATAGGCGAAGCGCCCGGCCCTCAGCGCGCCATGAACGACGTCGAAGTCGAGAGCATGACTGTACGACATCACCACAACGAAAGCATTGTCCGGCAGCTTCGTCAATTCTTCGACT
This sequence comes from uncultured Acidimicrobiia bacterium, assembly GCA_964194965.1. Taxonomy (GTDB): domain Bacteria; phylum Pseudomonadota; class Alphaproteobacteria; order Kiloniellales; family J153; genus JACZVL01. Next base: position 5,305 of record CAXMQD010000374.1, read on the forward strand.
GGATTTCGCGACCGCACCACGCGCACATCGCCCGGCACCACGGAGGGAAAGGCGTCGTCCCGCGGATCGATCCACACGATTTCGAAATCGAGCGGCGCCAGTGCGAGGACCAGCGCCCGCCCGACATGGCCCGCCCCGAACAGCGCCAAGGTCTGCTTGGGCCGGCCAAATCGTTCGCGCAGGAGGGATTCGTCGATGGTAAGGCTGTCGTCACCATCGGCAGCATCGTTCGTGGCACCGGCCTCTTCAATGGTCCGGGTCACGCGGAACTCTTCCATCCGGCCCTCGGTCAGGAACGGGCCCGCCGCTTCGGCCTCGGCCAGCGCGGCCACCTCGGCCAGGCGCGCCGGTTCGAACACTTCCAGCAGCAAGTGGACCATGCCGCCACAGCATTGGCCAAGATCCGGACCCAGTGCCTGCTGGATTGTGCGCAGCGGCGGGACTTTCCGGTTCGAAACCGCGCTCGCGATCGCGGCTTGGGCGTGGGCGATGGCCTGCCACTCCAAGGCGCCGCCGCCGATGGTGCCGGTGAAGCCGCCATCCCGCAGCACCACCATGCGGGCACCCGCCTCGCGCGGCGCGGAACCGCGAACCTCGACCACGCTCGCCATGGCGCAATATTCGTTGCGCTTCAGGGCGGCGTATATGGTGGACCAGACGGGCATCGGCTCATTCGTCCAACATGGATCTGACGGCGCCGGCGATAGCCTCCGGGGTCGCCGGCGCGTCCAGCCGGGGGACCCGGCCGGGACGAAGGCTGGCCACCGCATGGGTGATCGCCGAAAACACCGATATCGCCAACATGAGGGGCGGTTCACCCACTGCTTTCGAACGATAAATCGTCGCTTCCTTGTTACCCTTGGAATCCCACAATGCAACCCGGAAATCTTCCGGCACGTTGCCGGCGGTCGGAATCTTGTAGGTGGAGGGGGCGTGGGTGGTGAGTCGGCCGGCAGCGTCATAGACCAGCTCTTCCGTGGTCAGCCAGCCCATGCCTTGCACGAAACCGCCCTCGATCTGGCCGATGTCGATGGCCGGGTTGAGCGACTTTCCGACGTCGTGCAGCACGTCCACCCGGTCGATCCGCATTTCACCGGTTAGCGTGTCGATCGTGACTTCCGAACAGGCGCCACCATAGGCGAAATAGAGGAACGGTTGCCCGCTTGCCGTGTCCCGGTCCCAAGTGACTTTCGGCGTGGCGAAAAATCCGGTGGACGAAAGCGAGACCCGCTCCAGGAAACAAGTGCTCGCCAGCTCGGCAAAGGAGATCTCCCGTTCGCCCAGTTGCACCATGTTGTTGGCGAAGCGGATTTCCGACTTTTTCGCCTGATAGAGACGGCCGGCCAATTCAGTCATTCTGTCCTTGATGGTCTCGGCCGCGCGCTTTGCCGCCATGCCGTTCAGGTCGGAGCCGGACGAGGCGGCGGTCGGCGTGGTGTTGGGCACCTTGTCGGTTGTGGTCGCGGTGATCTTCACGCTGTCGAAATCGATGCCGAATTCTTCGGCCACCACCTGCGCGACCTTGGTGTAGAGGCCCTGGCCCATTTCCGTGCCGCCGTGGTTCACCTGCACCGAACCATCGGTATAGACGTGCACCAGCGCACCCGCTTGGTTGAGGTGCTTGAGGGTGAAGGCGATGCCGAATTTTACCGGGGTCAGGGCGATTCCCTTTTTGAGGAAGCGGTTCTTGCGATTGAACGCCTGAATGGCTTTGCGCCGTTGCCGGTAGTCGCTGGTTTGTTCGAGTTCCCGAATCAATCGTGGCGCAATGTTGTCGGCTACCTTCATGCCGAATGGCGTTATGTCCCGGCCGGTGCCGTAGAAATTGCGTTTGCGCACGATCAGGGGATCGATGCCGAGACGAATCGCGATCTCGTCCATCATTCGTTCCGCGAACATCATGCCCTGCGGCCCGCCAAAGCCCCGAAACGCCGTGTTCGACACCGTATCGGTTTTTACCCGGCGCGAGCGGATGCGCACGTTCGGATAGTAATAGGCGTTGTCCGCGTGGAACATGGTGCGGTCGCAAACGCCCAGCGACAGATCGGCGGAAAAGCCGCAACGGGCATTGAATTCGACATCCACCGCCAACAGCCTGCCCTTGTCGTCGTGGGCGTAGTTGTAGTCTGCCCTGACGTCGTGGCGCTTGCCGGTCATGATCATGTCGTCGTCGCGGTCGAGGCGGACCTTGGCCGCGGAACCGGTCACGCTCGCCACCAATGCGGCGACGCAGCCCCATTGCGAGGCTTGGCTCTCCTTGCCGCCGAATCCGCCGCCCATGCGCCGGCACTCGCAGACCACCTCCGAGAGCGGTTTGGCCAGCATGTGGGCCACCAGATGCTGCACTTCCGATGGGTGCTGGGTCGAAGAATAGACATGTATCTCGCCGCCCTCGCCGGGCAGGGCCATGGCGACCTGGCCTTCGAGATAGAAATGCTCCTGACCGCCGGCGCGGATCGAGCCCGACCCGGTATGGGCGGCGCCGTTCATGCCTTGGACCGGATCGCCGCGCAGGAATTGATAGTCGGGCAGGACCGTTTCGCCCGAGGCGAGACCGTCCTCGACGGTCACCGCGGGGGTCTCCGCGTCGATTTCGATTTTGGCCAGCCTGGCCGCTTGGCGCGCTTGCTCGCGCGTCCGCGCGGCTACCGCAAATATGACTTGGCCGTGAAATTCGATCCGGCCGTCGGCCAAGATAGAATCGCCGCCGAAGGACGGACTGCAATCGTTCTTGCCCGGAATGTCGGCGGCGGTCAGCACGGCGACCACGCCCGGTGCCGCACGGACGGCGTCGAGATCGAGTCCCGTGATCCTGCCCTTGGCCGCGCCAACCGCATAACCCGGCGCGATGTGCAGAATGTCCGCCGCTTCGGGCATGTCGTCGATAAATTGCGCCGTGCCCTGAATCTGCCCGGCGGCGCTGTCATGGGCGATGGCACTGCCCACTGAAAACCCATCGTCGGCCGGTGGAATTTGAGTGCGCCGAAGGTGACTATGCGGCATCGCCGATCTCCCCGGCTTGCGGGTCGAACACGCGGGTCGCCGTCCTGGCCTCGCCGTTCGCCTCGTGCAGTGCCTTCTCCAGCAAGGCTCGCGCGGTTTGCAGGCGGTAAGCGGCGCTCGCGCGCATATCGTCGATCGGCTGGAAATCGTCGGCCAGGGCCTCGCCTGCCGCCGCCCAGTCGCTTTCATGGGATAGCTTTTTGCCGTTGAGCGCGGCTTCCGCGGCGTGGGCGCGTTGGGGCGTCGCCGCCATGCCGCCATAGGCGATACGCGCATCCGCGATGTGCCCGCCCTCGAGCTTGAATTTGAAGGCGCCCAACAGGGCGGAAATATCCTGATCGAAGCGTTTGGCGATCTTATAACAGCGAAAGACCTCGCTATCGCGGAGCCGCGGCACCTCGACGGCGGCCACGAACTCGCCCGGACCGCGGTCCTGCCGGCCGTAGTCGATGAAGAAGTCCTCCAACGGCAAGGACCGCGTGATCTTGCCCCGCCGCAGATGCAATTCCGCGCCGAGCGCGATCAGGGCGGGCGGGGTATCGCCGATCGGGGAGCCGTTCGCGATGTTGCCGCCTAGGGTGCCCGCGGCCCGCACTTGTTTGGCGCCGAGGCGGCGCAGCAGTTCGGCGAGGTCGGAATCGATATCCGCCAGGACCTGTTCCGCCTGGGCATAGGTGGCGCCCGCGCCGATATGATAGCCATTGTCGGTCGCGCGGATGTCCGATAATCCGGCGACCCTGCCGAGATGGATAATCTTGGGCAGGATCCGCAACTGCTTGGTAATCCAAAGCCCGACATCCGTGGCGCCGGACACCAGGGTCGCGTCCGGATGCCGGGCATAGAGCGCGGCCAGGGCATCGATACTGGCCGGCGCGGCGAAGAAGGCTGTGTCATCGCCGATCGACACGTCCTCGCCGTCGTTCAACGCCGCCAGTTGGCTGGCGGTGGCGGCCCGGCGCGCGGAGAACCGGTCGCTCGGCGTGCCCGCGCAGACTTCGCGCGCGGCATCGACGATCGGGCGATAGCCGGTGCAACGGCACAAATTCCCGGCGAGCCAGTCGTTCACCGTGCGCCGGTCCGGCTCTTCGCCGCTGTGGTAAAGGGTGAACAGGCTCATCACGATGCCCGGCGTGCAAAAACCGCACTGGCTGCCATGATAGCGCAGCATGGCATCCTGAACCGGGTGCAGCCGGCCGGCTTCGTCGCTCAAATCCTCGACCGCAATCAACTCCTTGCCGTCGATCATCCCGAGCAGCTGGATGCAACTGTTGACCGGTTCGTAGCTGACCGCGCCGTCACGCAACGTGCCGAGAGCCACCGTACAGGCGCCGCAGTCGCCCTCGGCACAGCCTTCCTTGGTCCCGCGGGCGCCCCGGCGCAAACGCAAATAGTCCAGCAGGATTTCGTTGGGACCCACGTCCGCGAGTTCGACGACATCGCCGCGGTACAGAAACTTTATCGATGCGCGGGCCATCGGCTAGCTGCCTCGATAGGTAGAATAGCCGAACGCGGAGAGCAACAGAGGGACGTGATAGTGGCGGTCCGTGTCCGCGATACCGAATCGGATCGGCACCACGTCCAGGAACAACGGTTCGGGCAGGGCGCCGTTTTTACCCTTCAGATAGTCCCCCGCCATGAAGCGGAGTTCGTAGATGCCGGCGGCGCATTCGTCGCCGTCCAGCAACGGCGCATCGACCCGGCCATCGTCATTCGTGACGGCGGATTTCAGGATTGCCGGCGTGGCACCGTCGAGGCGCCATAGTTCGATGGCCAAGCCCTGTGCCGGTGTCCCGGTCATCAAGTCGAGCACATGTGTGGTCAGTCGACCCATTTCTGGCTCTCCACCCTGTCCGCCGTCGATTTTCACCGGCTTCTCGATTTGCGGTAATTATCTGCCAAATCGGAAAATCGAAAAAGAGCATAAATTCGCCCTCCGGCGCCTTATTTGAGCATCTGTTGGGCAATCGTTGTTGGAGAAATGACCTGGCGTGGTCAATAACGCCCCCGTGCCGTCGCACGCGGGGCCCCAGGGGGCTGGCCCGCGCCCGGGGTTTGCCGTCATACTTCGCGCGCGAGAACCAGGGACGGGGAGGCAAGGCATGGCGGGGCGGCTGGCGGATAGGACCGCAATCGTGGTCGGTGCGGGCTCGGTGGGGGCGGGCTCGGTGGGCGCGGGCTCGGTGGGCGCCGGCTGGGGCAACGGCAAGGCGACCGCGGTGACCTTCGCGCGCGAAGGCGCCCGGGTGCTTTGCGTCGACATCAACGAGGCCGCGGCCCAAGAGACCACCGCCATCATCACCGGCGAGGGCGGCAGCGCCGAGGCGCACCGCGCCGACGTCACCGACCAGACCCAGGTCGAGGCTCTGGTCGCGCGGACGGTGTCGCTGTGGGGCGGCATCGACGTGCTGCACAACAACGTCGGCATCGTCGAGACCGGCGGTCCGGTCGAGACCGAGGAGGCCGGCTGGGACCGGGTCATGGCGGTCAATCTCAAGTCGATGTACCTGACCTGCAAGGCGGTCCTGCCGGTGATGGAGGCGGCGGGCAAGGGCGCGATCGTCAATATCGGCTCGATCTCGGGCATCCGCTGGCTCGGCGTGCCCTACATCTCCTACGCGGCCAGCAAATCGGCGATCCTCGGGTTTACCCGCGCAATCGCGCTGCAGTACGCGGCCAGGGGCATTCGTGCCAACGTCATCCTGCCGGGCCTGATGGACACGCCGATGTACGTCGAGCCGCTCAAGCAGGCCTACGCCGGCGGCGACATCGAGGAGATGCGCGAACTGCGTCACGCCCAATGCCCCATGGGTCACATGGGCGACGCCTGGGATGTCGCCAACGCGGCGCTGTTCCTGGCCTCCGACGAGGCCCGCTATATCACCGCCGCCGAGCTGGTGGTCGACGGCGGCCTGACTGCCAGCTGCGCGTGAGCGGGAGCGCGAAGAGGGGGGCGCGGGGAATTCAGGTCCGCTCGGCCTCGTCGAGCAGCCACTCGCGGAACGCCTTGATCTTGGGGCGATCGGCGGTCGCGGGCGGCGAAACCACGTAACAGGCGTAGCGCGACGGCAGGGCCGGGCCGAACGGCTGCACCAGCCGGCCGGCCTCGAGATCGAGGGCGACCAGGGTGCTGCGGCCCAAGGCCACGCCCTGGCCGTCGATGGCGGCTTGCAGCACCAAGCTGGAGTGGCTGTAGCGCTGGCCGCGATCGGCCCGCACGCCGGTGACGCCGGCGGCGGCCAGCCACTGGGTCCAGTCCGGCGCTTCGAAGGGGCCGACGTCGTCGTGGAGCAGGCTGTGGTGGCGCAGGTCATTGGGCTCACGCAGTGGGACCGGGCCCGCCAGCAGCCCAGGTGAGCAGACCGGGAAAATCGTGTCCTTCATCAGCGGATCGACCCGCAGGTCCGGATAATCACCGAGGCCGTGGCGTATTCCCATATCCACGTTGTCGCGGTCGAAATCCACCAAGCGGTCCAAGGCCGAGATCTCGACCTCGTATTCCGGGTGGCGGTCGCGGAACCGGGGTAGGCGCGGCAGCAGCCACTTGGCGGCCAACGAGTTGGCGACGCTGACGATGAGCCGGCCCGCGTTCTCGTCGGCGCGCAGGCGCGCGGTGGCGGAATCCATGGCGTCGAACGCCCCGGTCAGGGCCGGCAAGTAGAGCTGGCCGGCGTCGGTCAGCATCAGGCGCCGGTTCAGGCGCCGGAACAGTTGCCGGTCGAGCGCCGCCTCCAGCGCCTTGACCTGATGGCTGATCGCGGCCTGGGTGACGAACAACTCCTCGGCCGCCTTGGTGAACGACAGGTGCCGGGCGGCGGCCTCGAAGGCGCGCAGGGCATTGAGCGGGGGTAGGCGGCGGGCCATCTCGTTTCGAATTAGTAATTCTTATCCGAAACATGAATTAACATCGTTTGAGAATGACCGCAAGGTGGCCTATCTAGAGATTGTCAGCCACTGAGAACGTTAGTTTTTCATATACGGATCGCGGTAGGCCGGGGTCCATGTCGGATAAGGAGTTTTGAGATGACCAGCATTCATAGCCAGACCCTGCAACAGCACCACATCGTGGCCCCTCGGGTGCTCGACGGCTTCCTCGCCGAGTTATCGCGGCTGCCCCGGATGCTCGTCGAAACCCTCCTGACCTGGCAGCGGCGGGCGCAGGAGCGGGACCGCCTCGCGTCCCTCGATCCGCGCCTGCTCAGCGACATGGGCATTTCCGCGGGCGAGGCCGCCCGAGAAGCCGCAATCCCGTTCTGGCGGCTCAGGTAAGCGGCCCGGGCTCGTATTGCAGCCTTCCCACGGGCCGCCTCCCGGACCCCAAACCCCCGTGCCGCACCCGGCGCGGGGGTTTTTCGTAGGGGGCGGAAAGCGGACGCTCCTTGGTATTAGGGCTGGCCTTGGTATTAGGGCTGGAACTGTTCCTTGATGATGCGCTCCTCGAGCGCGTGCTCGGGGTTGAACAGCAGGTGCAGCGCGGTCGTCGTGTCCTCGCGCACCTCGACCCGGACCACGTCGCGCACCTCGCTGAAGTCGGCGGTGGCGCTGACCGGGCGCTTGTCGGGGTCGAGCACCTCGATGACGATCCGGGTGGTGTTGGGCAGAAGCGCCCCACGCCAGCGCCGCGGCCGGAACGCGGAGATCGGAGTCAGCGCCAGGAGCGGCGCGCCCATGGGCACGATCGGGCCGTGGGCCGAGAGGTTATAGGCGGTGCTGCCGGCCGGGGTCGCGATCAGCACGCCGTCGCAGATCAGCTCTTCCATGCGCACCACATCGTCGACCGAAAGCCGCAGCCGGGCCGCCTGGCGGCTCTGGCGCAGCAGCGAGACCTCGTTGATGGCCAGGGCGTCGATGGTTTCGCCGGCGAAGTTCCGGGCGGTCATGGCGAGCGGATGCAGGGTCACCGTCTCGGCGCGGCCGAGGCGCCGGGGCAGGTCGTCCTCGTCGTAGAGGTTCATCAAGAAACCAACCGTACCGCGGTTCATGCCGTATATCGGCGTGCCGCGTTCCAGGTAGTAGTGCAGGGTCTCCAGCACGAAGCCGTCGCCGCCCAGCGCCACGATGACATCGGCCGCATCGGGCGCGACCGTCGGATAGCGGGATTCCAGCCGGACCAGCGCATCGCGGGCTTCGCGTGTGTCGCTGGCCACGATGGCGAAGTTCGGATCGCTCATGTAGCGGCTGTCTCCAGGGGTCGCGCGCGCCGGGCATGGCGGGCGCGGAGTATAGCCCACCCGCGCCAGGCCGCCAGCCGTCCGGTTGCCAATTCAGCGGCGCTGACGCACATTGCCGGCAACCGGGGCATCGAAGATCGGGAGTGAGAGAATGCGAAAACGCGTGGCGGCGGCCGTGTTTTGTTTCGGCCTGGGCATGGTGGGCGCGATCTGCGCGACGGCTAATGGGGCCCAGGCGGGCGATCGCCACGCCGGCTACTACTATCCGGTGCCGGCGACCCGGGAGGTCTACGAGGCGCGCTCCGAACTGCTGCCCGAGGCCAGCCGCGCGACCCGAATCGGATTCGTGACCGGAATCGCCAAACAGATCTCCGAACGGCCCTTTCCGCCCCAAGCGGTGATGTTCGCCAAGGGTACCGAGGCCGAGAAGCTGATCATCGTGGCGCTGGTGGACGGGCGCATCGACACCCTCTACCGGGCGCGCGCGGTGCTCGCCAATATGACCGCCGCCGCGCGCTTGCTGCCGGCGTTTCACGAGATGGGCGTGCAGGACTGGTTCACCTTCCTGGATCTAGTCCATATGCTCGGCTTCAAGCAGATCACCATCTCCAACGGCCGCGACTTCGCGCACCAATTGATTATCGAATAGGGAAGGGCGCGCGCGCCACGCCCGTCGGCGCGGCCGGCGGGGTTAGCCGCCGGTGACGCTCATGTGGCGGCTGACCGCGGGGGTGTTGTGGTCGCGGTCGATGATGAAGTCGTGGCCCTTGGGCTTGCGCGCGATCGCCTCGTGGATGGC
>CAXMQD010000375.1:0-3174 GCA_964194965.1 uncultured Acidimicrobiia bacterium
CGCACCCGGACGTCCTTGAACGGGTTCTTGCCCTTGATGTTGGAATACAGCAATTCGTCGCGAACCTGGTCGAAGCCGAGGAAGATGGTCCGCGCCTCGGGCCCGGTCAGCGGCTTGGCGCCCGGCGCGCTTCTGAGGCGGTCCCAGTCCTGCACCGGGATCGGATAGGCCATGTCGACGTCGCCGGCGATCAGCGCGGCCACCCGGGTCGCGTTCTGGCCGATCGGCGTGAACACACCCTCGGTTACGTTGCTGTCCATGGCGCCCCACCAGTTGGGATTCCGGGTCAGCACCGTGCGCACGCCCGGCTGCCGCTCTTTCAGCATGAACGGTCCGGTGCCGTTGGCGTGCAGGTTGGCGTAGTTGCCTTCCTCGCCGCCCTTGAGGTTGGTCGCGGTGGTGGTCTTGTGCTGCTCGGCCCAATCCTTGTCCATGATGTAGAAGAATTCGAGCTGGATCGGCAGAATCGGGTCCGGCGCCGGGGTGATCAGATCGACCGTGTAGTCGTCGATGATCTTCACGTCTTTAATCATGCCCGCGATGACCTTGAGATCGGAGCCCTCGCTGCGGATGCGATCCACGGAGAAGGCCACGTCCTCGGCGGTAAAATCGGCACCGTCGTGGAACTTGACGCCCTTGCGCAGATGGAACCGCCAGGTCGTCGAATCGATACTCTCCCAGGAGGTCGCCAGGTTGCCGACCGTGACCATGTCGCGGTTCTTTTTCACCAGCCCGCCGTAAATGTTGGACTGGAAGCCGAGGGTCATGGTTTCGAACAGACCGTGCGGGTCCATGGTCGCGACGTCGCCCTGGAAAGCCCATTTGAAGTTCTTGGCGTCGGCGCCCTGCGAAAACGCCAAGACGGTTGCGGCAACCGCCGCAAGAATCCCGTTCCGGAAACCCATGGTGTTCTCCCTGTCGTGTTTTCTCGTTGCCTGCCCGCCCGGCCAGCGCAAAAGGGGCGCCGCCGAGCCGATATCGAACTGAGATATGTCTCCTATACCTTAGTTCACGACTATGGTATTCGGCGGCGGGATACCGAACAAGCCGCTTGCGTGCCGCGAGCGGCCGGCCGGACCGACCGAGTGCCAGCCTACAGCGTGTCCTTAAACACGGCACCGCCCTTCATCACCAGGCGCACGGTCTCGCCCGCGCCGGAGAGCGCGGAGAGGTCGGCCACCGGGTCGCCGTCGACCACGATCAGATCGGCCAGCGCCCCGGCCGCGACCACGCCCAGCTCGCCCACCTGATTGAGGAGCTCGGCATTGATCGAGGTCGCCGAACGCAGAATCTCGTGGGCCGGCAGCACCTGGGCCCGGAGACGGAACTCGTCCAACTCGGAGCGGTGCATCTCGCCGAGCAGGTCGGTGCCGAATCCCATCTTGACCCCGGCGTTACGCTGAATCTCGAGCGCTTCGAGCCCGGCGCCGCGCACGGAATCGAGCTTCTCGATGCTTTTCTTGGGAAAACCCAGGTCGCCGGCGACCCGGTGCAACGCGTCGTAGGTCGCCAGCGTCGGCACCACGTAGACGCCGTTCTCGGCGCAGGCCTTGGCGGCCGCGGCGTCGATCAGGTTGCCGTGCTCGATCGAGCGCACGCCGAATTCGACGCAGCGCTGGATCGCCTCGGCGGTGTAGGCATGGGCCATAACGTAGGTCCGCCAGGACCGGGCCTCCCAGACGATGGCGCGGGTCTCCTCCTCGGAGTACTGCAGATTCCAGATCGGGTCGGAGGGCGAGGCGACGCCGCCGGAAGCCATGATCTTGATCTGGGTCGCGCCACGGCGCAGCTCGTCGCGCGCGGCCTGGCGCACCGCCGCGACCCCGTCGGCGACCCGGGTCATGGACAGGCTGCCCTGGCAACACAGGCAACCGCCGAGGCCGGCACCTTCGAGCGGGCGGAAATCGCCGTGGCCGCCGGTCTGGGACAGGGCCTTGCCGGCGTAGAACAGCCGCGGCCCGGCGATCAGCCCACTCGCCACCGCCATCGCCAGGCCGTAGTCGGCGCCGCCGGCGTCGCGCACCGTGGTGAAGCCGCGCTGGAGCGCGCCTTCGAGCAGGCCGCGGGCGTGCTGGTAGAGCAGCGACTTGGGCATGGCATCGACGCCGGCGAGATTGGGATCGGCCGCGAGCGCGTGGAAGTGGGCGTCGATCAGCCCCGGCATCAGGCAACGCCCGCCGAGTTCGACCACGCGCGCGTCCGAGGCCCGGATCGGCCGGTCCGAGACCTCTTTGATGCGCGCGCCCTCGACCAGGACCTCAAGGCCCTCGCGGGTCTCGGCGCTGGTACCGTCGAACAGCAAGCCGCCGCGGAACAATGTCAGAGTCATGGCCTCGCGCGCTCCCCGGGCTTTTATGGGTTCTCGCATCCTTGGCCGGGAGCCTAGACCGGCCGCCCCTGCCCCGGCAAATCCGGCGCGGAATGGCGCCCTTGCGCGTATCCCTCTTGGCCAGACCGCCCCGACAATTGTATTCTGCGCGAACCGATACCAAATACCGGCCCAGAGCCGGCTCAGCTCTTGAGGAGAACTCCCATGGTCGATCGGCCGAATTCGGCTGCGGCGCTGGATATCGCCAGCCACCTGCATCCCTACACCAACGCCCGCAAAAACGAGGCCGAAGGGCCGCTGGTGCTCGCCGAGGGCAAGGGCATCTTCGTCTACGACGACCAGGGCAACGAATACATCGAGGGCCTGGCCGGGTTGTGGTGCACGTCGCTGGGCTTCGGCGAGGAGCGCCTGGTCAAGGCCGCCACCGAGCAGATGCGCAAGTTGCCCTACTATCACAGCTTCGCGCAAAAATCGCCGCTGCCGACCATCGAGCTGGCCGCCAAGCTGCTGGAACTCGCCCCGGTGCCCATGTCCAAGGCGTTCTTCGCCAACTCAGGCTCGGAGGCGAACGACACCGTGATCAAGATGATCTGGTATTACAACAACGCCCTCGAACGTCCTGAAAAGAAAAAGATTATCAGCCGCATCAAGGGCTATCATGGGGTCACCGTGGCGACCGCCAGCCTGACCGGCCTGCCGTTCAACCACCGCGACTTCGATCTGCCGATCGCCAATATCCTGCACACCTCCTGCCCGCACCACTACCGCTTCGGCCAGGACGGCGAGACCGAGGAGGACTTCGCGACCCGCTGCGCCGCCGAGCTCGAGCAGATGATCCTCGACGA
>CAXMQD010000376.1:0-1524 GCA_964194965.1 uncultured Acidimicrobiia bacterium
TCTTCGGCGGCCTGACGGCCCTGTTCGGCGGCTTTGCTTATCGCACCGCGCAGCGACACCTGTTGCGGGTCGCGGTCACGGCGGAGGCGATCCATACCAGCGGCCTGGGGACCCGGGAGCTGCCGTGGGGCAAGTTAGAGCGGCTCAAGCTGAGCTTTTACGGCAACCGGCGCCAGCGCAACCGGGAATCCGGCGGCGGATTCATGCAGCTTACGCTCAAGGGCGCGGGAGCGTCCTTGTCATTGGAGTCCTCGATCGAAGGCTTCGAATACATCACTTGGCGCGCGGCCAAAGCGGCGCGCGAAAACGGCGTCGGCCTGGATCCGGCCTCGGTGGGCAACCTGCTCGAACTCGGCATCGACGCCGACGAGGACGGGCCGGCGCCCGATATCGAGCCGCCGCAGAGTTTTTGACGTATTGGTGGGACGTCGAGCGGCGCCCGGCCAGCGAATCACGCCGTTTGTGACCTATTAACCGCATTTTAAGCGTTGTTTGGCAGAATTCCCATCGATTTTAACCAGATGGGCCTGACATGAGCGAAGACAAATTGTTAACCCCGCCCCAAGTCGCCAAGCACCTGCAGGTAAACGAGCGCACCGTGACCCAGTGGTTGCGACTGGGCCATCTGCGCGGCTTCAAAATAGGCAAGGAGTGGCGTGTCTCCGAGCGCGACCTCGACAACTTCCTGAAGCAGAGCGCCAATATCCCGCTCGGCGTCGGACGGGTTGGCGCCTAGAGCTCGCTTCAGCCTGTCCTGGCAGGATGGCTTGGTAAACATACGAAAATCGCGTTAAACTGCTTTAAATAGATACGTCTGTAAGAAACGATTCCCCCAATCAATCCCCAGGGTCCGCCGGTTCTCGGTCGGACCCTTTTTTTGCCCCCCCCCCCGCCCAGAATCCGCCGACCGGACACGACACGGCCGGATTTTAGGCGCGCCGACAGAAAAACAGGTGGTTGCGGTTGATCCGGTAGCGCCGCCGCTGGTGCGCGGTGAGCAGGCGCCTCGACGACAGAACCGAAACTCGGAACCCAGCCGCTGCCAGACGCGAGGTGAAATCGGCACCGTAGTTTCGGTAATGATAGGGGTGGCCGAAACGCGCCAGGCGCTCGGCCGGCGATTCCACGTCCCGGCCTTCCTCGGTGACCGGCAGCTTCGGGTCGTAGGGCACCATGATCGCGGCCCAGCCGCCCGGGCGCAGCACCCGAGCGAGTTCGGCGATGGCCGCTTCGTCGTCGCGGATGTGTTCGAGCACGTGAGAACTCAACACCACGTCGAAGCGGTGGTCGGGAAACGGCAACGCGGTCAGATCGGCCTGAACGTCGGCGTTGGGGTTGAAGCGGTCGACGCTGACCCGGCGCAGGCGGGGCAGACGATCGAGTGCCTTCTCCATGAACGGCTCGGGCGCGGTGTGCAGCACGCGGTGACGCCCGCGCGCCAAGTCGCTGTGCCGGCTCAAATAGAGCCAAAGCAGGCGATGCCGCTCCACGGAGCCGCAGGACGGACATTCGGCGTTGCGCCGC
>CAXMQD010000377.1:0-9129 GCA_964194965.1 uncultured Acidimicrobiia bacterium
CGCCGCCGGTCAGCACCTTGCCCGAGCTCGGCACCACGGTGTTGTAGGCGCGCGCCAGGCGGGTGATGGAATCGAGCAGGATCACCACGTCTTTCTTGTGCTCGGCTAGGCGCTTGGCCTTCTCGATCACCATTTCGGCGATCTGGACGTGACGCGTGGCCGGTTCGTCGAAGGTCGAGCTCACCACCTCGCCCTTGACCGAGCGGGCCATGTCCGTGACCTCCTCCGGCCGCTCGTCGATCAGCAACACGATCAGGTAAATTTCGGGGTGGCTGGCGGAAATCGAATGGGCAATATTCTGCAAAATCATGGTCTTACCGGCGCGTGGCGGCGAGACGATGAGGGCGCGTTGGCCCTTGCCGAGCGGCGACACCAAGTCGATGACCCGGGTGGTCATATCCTTGCTGTTCGGGTCCACCTGCTCCAGGCTGATTTTCTCGTCGGGATAGAGTGGGGTCAGGTTGTCGAAAGTGATCCGGTGGCGCGAGTTTTCCGGCGGATCGAAGTTGATGCTGGTGACCTTGAGCAGCGCGAAGTAGCGCTCGCCTTCCTTGGGCGCGCGAATCTGGCCCTCGACCGTATCCCCGGTGCGCAGGCCGAAGCGGCGCACCTGGCTCGGGCTGACGTAGATGTCCGCCGGGCCCGCCAGATAGTTGGATTCCGGCGAGCGCAGGAAGCCGAAGCCGTCCTGGAGGATTTCGAGCACCCCCGAACCGCTGATCGGAACGTCGTTTTCCGCCATCTGCTTGAGGATCGCGAACATCATGTCCTGCTTGCGCAGGGTGCTCGCGTTCTCGATTTCGAGGTCTTCGGCGAAAGACAGAAGGTCCGCCGGTGTTTTGGCCTTAAGTTCTTGGAGGTTCATTGGCTTACGCCTAGTGGCTTGCGCAGAACGCGCGGGGAGGGGTGGAGGGTCGGTTGCGCCGGGGGATCGAGCCGTGAAGGGGTGCCGACGCGATCGTCCGCACGAGAGAATCGGTAGGATAACGTACAGTCTAGGGAGGTTTGGTTACCGATTTGTTACTTGGGGTGCGCACGGCCGGATGGCAAGCGCCGGAACAATGAGGCTGTCGATATCCGAAGCCGGGTTACCTGTCAAGTGGGGGGATTGGAAGGGGGACCAGTTCCGGACACCCACTCAGAACGGCTTGAGCACCACCAGTAGCACGATGGCGATCAGGAGCAGGGTTGGGATCTCGTTCATGTAGCGATAGAAACGCGCCGAATAGCGGTTTTCGTCGTTGTCGAAGTCGCGGCGCCAGCGCGAGAAGAAACCGTGGAGGGTCGAAAGCGCGATCACCGCGGCGAGCTTGGCCTGCATCCAGGGCTCGCCCCAGGCGTCCAGATGGGTGGCCATGGCCAGACCAAGCAGCCAGGCGAGCCCCATGGCCGGATTGATGATGGCGCGCAGCAGGCGCCGCTCCATGACCTTGAAGGTCTCGGACTGGACCGAGCCGGGCTCGGCGGCGCAGTGGTAGACGAACAGCCGCGGCAGATAGAGCATGCCGGACATCCAGGCGATAACCGCGATGATATGCAGCGCCTTGACCCAAAGGTAGGCCTCGCCCAGGAACCCCGCCATCAGGTCCTCCTCCTTGCGGCCACGAACGCCTTCATTTGGCCGCCGCTAGCGGACAACCGCCCCACTGCCCTGGACAGAGCCGCGCGCCGTCCTGGGAACATAACGCGCGCTCGCCCGCCAGAGCCGCGCGCACCAACTCGGCCAGGCCGGCGATGAAAACCGCGCCCGTGTCCACCGTGGCGACCCGGGTATAACACGGTACGCCCTTTTCCTCGGCCAGGCGCCGGTACTCGATATCGAGTTCGACCAGGGTCTCCGAGTGTTCCGAGACGAAGGCGATCGGCACCACCACCACGGGCCTGCCCTCGGCCCCGGCGCGGGCAATTTCCGCGTCGGTCGAGGGGCCAATCCACTCGAGCGGCCCGACCCGGCTCTGATAGCAGACCCGCCAGTCGAGGTTGGGCACCGGCGCCGCTCCAGCCACCGCCCCAGCCACCGCCCCAGCTCCAGCACCAGCCCCAACCACTGCCCCAGCCACTGCCGCCGCGGTCTGTTCGATCTGCCACTGATAGGGATCGCCGCGGTCGATGAATTTCTTGGGCAAGCCGTGGGCCGAGAACAGCACCCTAGGGGCGTTCCCCGCCACCGCCAGAGCCGAGCGCAGCAAGCCCGCGACCTCAGTCACGAAACCAGCCTGGGTCGGATAGCAGCACAGCGATCGCGTCGGCGCGCCCAGGCCCGCCGCGGCCGCCGCACGCACCCAGTCGGCAAGCGAGGACCCAGTGGTAGCGGTGGAAAACTGGGGATAGAGCGGCAGCAACACCACTTGGTCCGGGCCATAGGATTCGACCGCGCGAGCCACCTCACGGCTCATCGGATGCCAATAACGCATCGCGATAAAGACCCGGACCTGGTCGTCGCCGTCGCCCGCGTTCAACACCGCTTCCAGCGCCTTGGCCTGAGCCTCGGTATTGGCCAGCAGCGGCGAAGCGCCGCCTATTTCCTCGTAAATCTTGCGCGCCAGAGGTGCCCGGCGGTGCGATATCCATTGGGCCAACAGCCATCGTAGCGGTCCCGGCGCATCGATGATGGCGGGATCGTTGAACAGATTGAACAGGAACGGCCGCACCGCGCCGGGCCGATCGGGCCCGCCGAGATTGAACAGAACCACCGCGTTTTTGCGCATCCGTTTCACCCGCCGCCGGAACGGCACCCGATATCGAAATCTCGGAGCTTATCAGACCCTAGCGCGCCAGCCGCGCACCTGGGCGACCAACTGTTCGACATGCTCGGGCGGTGCCTGTGGCGTGATCCCATGACCCAGGTTGAAGATCAACGGCCCATTTCCCAGGGTCTCCAGAATTTTCGTAACACCTGCCTCCAATGCCGTGCCGCCGGCGACCAGCAGCAGCGGATCGAGGTTGCCTTGCAACACGGCACGGCCCTGCAGCCGCTCCCGTGCCCAATCGAGCGGTACGGTGGTGTCCAGGCTCAATCCTTCGGCACCCGCCTCGGTCGCAAACGCCTCATACAGCAGGCCCGCGCCGCGCGGGAACAAGATTATCGGTACCTCCGGATAGATCGCCTTGACCCGTCGGACGATCTCGGCGGCCGGTTTCAGACACCAGCGGCGCAATGCTGCCTCCGGCCATACCCCGGCCCAGGAGTCGAACAGTTGCAGCACCTCGGCACCGGCCTCGATCTGAGCGATCAGGTAGTCGCTGGTGCTCGCGACCAGAATATCGATCAGGCGGGAAAATTCCTCCGGTGCCCGGTAAGCCCAAGTTTTGGCGGCGGCGAAGTCGCGGCTGGTTTGGCCCTCGATCATGTAACTGGCCACGGTCCAGGGCGCCCCGGCGAAGCCAATGAGCGCGGTCTCCCGCGGAAGTTCCCGGCACAGCCCGCGCAAGGTCTCATAGACCGGCGCCAGCTTGTCGTGCAGCCCGTCTGGATTCAGATTTGCAATATCTCTGGCATCTCTCAACGGTTCCAGGCGCGGACCCGCGCCCTCCTCGAACCAGACCCGCTGACCCAACGCATGGGGCACCACCAGGATATCCGAGAACAGGATCGCCCCATCGAAGCCGTAGCGCCGGATCGGCTGCAACGTCACCTCGATCGCCAAGTCCGGTGTGAAGCAAAGATCGAGGAAGTCCTTGGCCTGGGCACGCATCGCCCGATATTCCGGCAGATAGCGGCCAGCCTGCCGCATCAGCCAGATCGGCGGCGGCGTTAGGGTTTCGCCTTTTAGGACCCGGATCAGGTTCTTGTTATGAGCGGTCAAATTGGAGTCCAACGTTCGCCAGTGACGAGACAGAGGTGTGAATTACAGTCTCTTATAACAATTAGATTCTAAAAATGAATCTTGTTGTTGTTGTTGTTGGTGCCTGAGAACGTGAATTATTCGGTCGCACCGCGATTATTCAGAGGTTCGAAACCATTGCGGCCAACGGGACCTCGGGTCAGGTGGAAATCTTCCGGTTGACGCCGAATTTCCGTGGCCTGGCCGCATCTTGCACGCGGCACGAAACCGGGGGATAAGATGTATAACTGTGCTGCTGGCCGGTGTTTATGGCTGGTTATCCCGGCTGTGGACTGCTGCGGCGCAGTCGTGGATGAAAGCGTCACTGATTTCGCGCTTGGGGGGATGGTTTTGCGGCCCGCGCCGTTACAGGGGTGGTTATCCCCATAGTCTGCGAACTATCACCAGGGCGGTGTGACCGTGAAAACAGGGAAAAACAGGGAGGTGTGAGAATACGCGCTTATGACGATTCATCACCTTCATTTGGTGTCCGATGCGACCGGCGAGACGATCAATTCGGTCGCGCGCGCCTGCATGGTGCAATTCGAGGGCATCGAACCGATCGAGCATGTCTGGAGCCTAATCCGCACCAAGGGGCAAATGGTGAAAGCCTTGACGGGTATTGCCAAGAACCCGGGGCCGGTGTTGTTCACGCTGGTTAACGAAGCATTGCGCGATCAATTGCTCGACGGCTGCGGCGACCTCGACGTGCCCTGCGTGCCGGTGCTCGATCCAGTCATTCACCGCCTCGCCGCTTGCTTTGGCGTCGAGATCGCGGGCCAACCCGGATTGCAGCACGCGCTCGATGCCGAGTACTTCGGCCGCATGGATGCCATGAACTTCGCCGTGACTCACGACGACGGTCAGATCCCCGGCGAGATCGACAAGGCGGACGTGATTCTGGTTGGGGTCTCGCGCACTTCGAAAACACCGACTTGCATCTACCTCGCCAATCGCGGCCTCAAGGCCGCTAACGTTCCGGTGGTGCCCAATTGCCCGCTGCCCAGCGGGCTGCTCGAATCCAAGCTCGCGCTTATCGTCGGATTGACCAAGGACCCGATGCACCTGGTGCAGGTGCGGCGCAATCGCCTGCGCATGATTGCCCAGGGCCAGGAAGACACCGATTACGTCGATCTCGAATCCGTGCGCGAGGAGGTGGCCTTCGCGCGCAAGCTTTGCCAGAAGCACGACTGGCCGATTATCGACGTGTCGCGGCGCTCTATCGAAGAAACCGCCGCGACCATCATGAACCTCTATAACCGCCACATTGCGGATGGGCAGTAATGACGAGCCGGGCCGCCCCCACGGTTATGGAGACGGCCGGACGCGAAGCACCCGAGGTGGTGCTCGCCTCGGCGAGCCGATCGCGCCTGGAACTCCTGCGCCGCGCGGGCCTGCATTTGCGCGCGGAGCCGGCGCGGGTCGACGAGTCGGAGGTCAAGACCTCGCTACGCGCGGAGCAGGCGGATGCCGCCGCCGCCGCGGAGACGCTGGCCGAACTCAAGGCTAGCAAGGTATCGCTGCGCGCGCCGGGCGCGCTGGTCATCGGCGCCGATCAGATTTTGGATTGCGAGGGCCGTTGGTTCGATAAGCCGCCGGACCGTACCGCCGCGGTCGCGCATCTGCGCGCGCTCGGCGGTAAGACCCACGCCCTCGCGACCGCGGTCTGCGTGGTTCGCGACGGCGTTCGAATTTGGCACCACCGGGAGGCGCCTCGCCTGACCATGAGGCCGCTGGATGAGGTCTACATCGAGTCCTATCTCGATGCCGCGGGACCCGCGGTTCTGGAAACCGTCGGCGCCTATCGGCTCGAGGATCTGGGCGCCCAGCTGTTTACCAAGGTGTCGGGCGATTATTTCACCATCCTGGGGTTGCCGCTGCTGCCGCTGCTCGGCTTCCTGCGCGAGCACGGAGTGCCGGCGTCATGATCCTCAGCGGCCGCGCCAAACTTGCCGGCGTTGTGGGCTGGCCGGTCGGCCATTCCCTGTCGCCGCGATTACATGGCTTTTGGCTCGATCAACATGGGATCGACGGCGCCTACCTGCCGCTCGCCGTCGCGCCGGAGCGAATCCAATCCACCTTGCGTAGTCTCGCCGATATGGGATTTCGCGGGCTCAACGTCACCATCCCGCACAAGCAGGCGGCGCTGACACTCTGCGACGACGTCGCGCCGCTGGCCGCGCGCATCGGTGCGGTCAACACCCTGATTTTCGAAGATGGCCGCTTCAGAGGCGACAACACCGACGCCTTCGGCTTTCTGGAGAACCTGCGCCAGGGCGCACCGGCCTGGGACCCGGCCGCCGGTCCCGCGCTGATCCTGGGCGCGGGTGGCGCGGCGCGCGCGGTCGCGGTGGCGCTCTTGGATGCCGGTGCGCCTGAGGTGCGGCTCGCCAATCGCACTGCCACCCGAGCTGAGGTCCTGGCGGCGGATCTGGGTGGTGCGGTGGCGGCAGTTCCCTGGGCCGCGCGTGGCGTTGCGCTCGACGGCGTCGCCGTTTTGGTCAACACCACCAGCCTGGGCATGACCGGGCAGCAGCCGCTCGACCTCGACCTGGATGCCCTGCCCGCAGGCGCGCTGGTCACCGATATCGTCTACGCGCCGCTGGAAACCGATTTACTCGCCCGCGCGCGAGGGCGCGGAAATCCGGCGGTCGATGGGCTCGGCATGCTGCTGCATCAGGCGCGGCCCGGTTTCGAGGCTTGGTTCGGCGTTGCGCCCGAGGTCACCGCCGAGCTGCGCGCTTTTGTGCTCGCGACGTGATGCCATGTTCGTGCTCGGCCTGACCGGTTCCATCGGCATGGGCAAGACCGCGGCGGCCAAGATGCTGCGCCGCATGGGCCTACCGCTGCACGACGCCGACCGTGCGGTGCACCGGTTGCTAGCGAAGGGCGGGGCGGCAGTCGCCGCGGTCGAGGCGGCCTTTCCCGGCGTCGCCGTGGACGGCGCGGTGGACCGGGAACGTCTCGCCGTCCGGGTGTTCGAAGACCCGGCGGCGCTCGGGCGCCTGGAAGAAATCCTGCACCCGGCGGTACGCCGGACGACTCGCGCGTTCCTCGGCCGCCACGCCCGCGCCGGCCGGCCCCTGGTGGTGCTCGATATTCCGCTGTTGTTCGAAGCCGGTGGCGAGGCGCTTTGCGACGCCGTCGTCGTGGTCACCGCGCCGGCCTTTGTGCAGCGCGCCCGGGTCATGGGCCGGCGCGGCATGACGCCGGCGCGGTTTCAGGCTATTCTGGCCAATCAAATGCCCGACCGCGAAAAGCGCCGGCGCGCGGATTTCGTCGTAAAAACCGGGCTCAGCAAGGCGGCGGCCTTGCGGCAACTGCGCGCTATCATCAAACTGTTGCGCCGGTGGCCCGGCGGTTACCGCCGCGCGCGCACCAATCCGCGGAGAATCCATGCGTGAGATCGTCCTCGATACCGAGACTACCGGCCTGGACCCGGGCGCCGGCCATCGCATCGTCGAGATCGGCTGCGTCGAATTGCTTCACCGCCTGCCCAGCGGGCGCCAATTCCGCGCCTACCTCAATCCCGAACGCGACATGCCCGAGGAAGCGCGCGCGATCCACGGCCTGACCGATGAATTTCTGGCCGGCCAACCGCTGTTCGAGGCGGTCGTGGACGAGTTTCTTGAATTCATCGGCGATGCGCCGCTGGTCATCCACAACGCCCGGTTCGATCTCAAGTTTCTGAACGCGGAACTCGGCAAACTCGGCAAGCCGGGCATCGAGCCGGCGCGCGCCATCGACACCGTCGCCATGGCCCGTCAGCGTTTTCCCGGTGCCCAGGCCAGCTTGGATGCGTTATGCCGGCGATTCGAAATCGACAACTCGTCGCGCGATTTGCACGGCGCGCTGCTCGACTGCCAGCTTCTCGCCGAGGTCTATCTGGAACTAAGTGGCGGCCGCCAGCCGGGCTTCGACCTGGATCCCGCGCGCCGCGGCGCGGCGGGCGGGCCCACCGCCCCGCCGCGAACCCAGCGTCCGGCCCGGCCCCACGCGGCCACGGCCGAAGAATCGGCCGCCCACGAGGCCCTCGTCGACAGCATGAAAGACCCGGTCTGGCGTCAGTAACGGATCGGGCCGGAGCGACGCGAAAGCAATAATGAGCTAGCTGGCCTCGGGCGCGGCGGCGGCATCAGGGGTCTCTGCGGCGGGGGTCTCTGCGCCAGGGGCCTCCGCTACCGGCGCGTCACCCGCTTCTTCCGGCTTTCCCATGACGGCGGCCAGGGCGCCTATTTTGTTGGCCCGGTAATAGCCTTCGAAGTCGATCGGATTGACGAACAGCGGCGGGAAAGCCGCGTCGCCGGTTACCTTGGCGAGGATGCTGCGCGCGAAGGGGTAGAGGTGGCGCGGGGTTTCGCTGAACAGGAGCGGTTCCATTGCGTCCTCCGGCACGGTCGCGCCGATCCGGACGATGCCAGCGTAGTCGAGCTCGACCAGAAACGCCGTGTTTTCGCCGATCGTGGCGCTGACCCGAAGCGCCAATACGATCTCGAAGACTCGCTGATCCAGGACCGCCGGGACGATGTCGACTTCGAACTTGATCTCGGGCCCACTTTGACTCAGCGCTTGATAGATTTGGGGCGCGCCGGGATTTTCGAACGAAAAATCCTTGATGTATTGGGCCAAGATAACCAAGGCCTGTTCGGGTGGATTTTGATCCATAATGCGCTCCTGAGATAGCGGCCGGCTTGGCTAACATGGATCGGATAGCCACACAATGGCGCCCCTTCCCGGGGGGGGAGGGGGGGGGATTAGTCGGCGGTGGGGTCGAAGCGCAGCAGTGTGCCGTTGGTCACCGCTTGGCCAGTCAAGCCCCGAATGAAGCCCCAATGGGAAACCACCGCGACATGACGCCAATCCTCGGCTGTCGCCATCGCCGAGCGGAACGCGTCACAGCGAGCGTTCAGCTCTGTTTCGGTCTCCTCGGGCTCGGGCCACCAACGCTCGGGCAACTCGCCGTACTCGAAGCCCGGCCAACGCGCGCTGAGCTCCGAACGCGGCGACCCCAAGTCACAGGTGAAGAAACACCGCTCGCGCACCAAGGGCTCGATGACGACCGAAATGCTCAAATGCTCGGCGATGATTTCGGCGGTGTGCAGGGTGCGGGAATAGGGGCTGGCCAGGATGCGTCGGACGTCGTGTTCCGCCAGGGCCTGAGCCGCGGCTCCCGCCTGACGTTGGCCCTCGTCGGTCAGGCCGGGATCGACGATGCCGGGGTCCACGCGAGTTTTATTGAATACCACGTTGAAATGGGACTCGCCGTGGCGGATCAGAATCACTCCGGCAGCCTTCCTTGCCGTCC
>CAXMQD010000378.1:0-9571 GCA_964194965.1 uncultured Acidimicrobiia bacterium
CGTCGTGACGTGTTCCCAGTCATGGCCTGCCGTTCTGTGATCTCAAAGCTTGGAGGCCTGCCCCCGTGACTGCTTCCCCCACCGTCCCCTTCGATGACGCCAGTGGCGCCAGATTGGCCGAGGAGATCGAATCCCTGGGTCAGCGCCTGCATGCGGTCCGCGCAAGCATCGGCCGGGTCATTTTCGGCCAACAGCGGGTGGTCGATCAAACCATTATCACGCTGCTCGCCGGCGGACACGCCCTAGTGATCGGCGTTCCCGGCCTCGCCAAGACGCGGCTGGTGGAAACGCTGGGCACGGTGTTCGGCCTCGACGACAAGCGCGTGCAGTGTACGCCCGACCTCATGCCCGCGGATATCCTGGGTTCGGAGGTGCTGGAGGAGAGCGACAGCGGGCGGCGCGCGTTCCGGTTCATCGCCGGCCCGGTGTTCTGCCAGGTGTTGATGGCCGACGAGATCAACCGCGCCAGCCCGCGCACCCAATCCGCCCTGCTGCAGGCGATGCAGGAGCACCGGGTCACCGTAGCCGGCGAATACCACGATCTGCCGCGGCCGTTCCACGTTCTGGCAACCCAGAATCCGCTCGAACAGGAGGGCACCTACCCCCTGCCCGAGGCGCAGCTCGACCGCTTCCTGATGGAGATCGGCATCGGCTATCCGGATCTCGACGCCGAGCGCCACATGTTGATCGCCACCACCGGCGTCGAGGAGGCCGAGGCCGTGCCGGTGATGACCGCGGAGGAGTTGATGGCGGCCCAGCGCGTGGTGCGCCGGATACCGGTCGGCGAGAGCGTGGTCGAGGCGATTCTGGCGCTGGTGCGCATGGGCCGGCCCGAGGAAAGCGAATTGCCCGAGATCCGCGGCCAGGTCGCCTGGGGCCCGGGACCGCGGGCCAGCCAGTCGCTGATGATGGCGGTGCGCGCCCGGGCGCTGCTCGACGGCCGCCTCGCGCCCTCGATCGACGACGTCATCGAACTGGCCAACCCGGTGTTGCGCCACCGCATGGCGCTCAACTTCACGGCCCGAGCCGAGGGCGTGCGGGTCGACGACATCATCGACCGGCTGTGCGAACCATTTGCGTAACCAGGCTGCCGCGGTTCCCGAATTCCAAGGCAGCGGAGATTCAATGGCGATAGCCCCGCTCCCGGCGAGCTCTCTTCCCCTGCGGCAACGCGCCGAGCAGTTGGCGGCGACGCTGCCGCCGTTGCTGGTCGCGGCCGAGCGAGTCGCCTCGACCGTGGCCCAAGGCGTGCACGGCCGCCGCCGGGTCGGGCAAGGCGAGACCTTCTGGCAGTTCCGCGAGTATCACTTCGGCGACCAGCCGCAGTCGATCGACTGGCGCCAGTCGGCCAAGTCGGACCGGGTCTACGTGCGCCAGATGGAATGGGAGGCGGCGCAGTCGGTGTGGCTGTGGCGCGATACCTCGGCGTCGATGAACTGGCGCTCCTCCGACCAGGTTCAAAACAAGCGCGGCCGCGCCGATCTTCTCACGCTGGCACTGGCGGCCCTGCTGCTGCGCGGCGGCGAGCACGTGACCCTGCTTGGCACGGGCCTCAGGCCGCTGCACGGCCGCGCCGCACTCGGCCGTCTGGCGAGCATGGTCGAACACGGCCAACAAGGAGCCGCGGGAATCAGAACCAGCCCCGATCTGCCACCCTTCGAGCCACTGCCGCGCGACGCCCAGGTCGTGTTCATCGGTGATTTCCTATCGCCGCTCGATCAAATCGACGCGGCGGTGCGCGGCTTCGTCGAATCCGGGGTCAAAGGCTATCTGCTCCAGGTGCTCGACGTGGCCGAGGAGAGCCTGCCCTACGACGGCCGGGTGCGCTTCGAGGGCCTGGAGGGCGAGGAACCCTGGCTGCTGTCGCGGGTCGAGGCGGTGCGCGGCGACTATTTGACACGGCTGAACGCACAGCGCGCCGGCCTGCGCGCCATCGCCCGCTCGGCCGGCTGGACCTTCGCCACCCATCGCACCAACCAGCCGCCGCAATCGGCGCTGCTCGCGCTCTACGCGGCGCTGACCCACGCGCCGGGACGGAAGTAATACCAAGGATGCTCGACCTCGGACCGCTCGCCTTCGCCCAGCCTTGGATTTTGCTGGCCCTCGCCGGCTTGCCGCTGATTTGGCTGCTGCTGCGGGTGACGCCGCCGGCGCCGCGCCGGCTGGTCTTCCCGGCGATTCGGCTGCTGTTCGGGTTGCGGCCGCCGGAGGAAACCCCGGCGCGCACGCCCTGGTGGCTGATCCTGCTGCGCCTGGCGATCGCCGGGTTGGTGATCCTGGCGCTGGCCCGGCCGCTGCTCAACCCCGCCACGCAATTGACCGGCAGCGGACCGGTGGTGCTGGTGATCGACGACGGCTGGGCGGCGGCACGCCATTGGCAGGCGCGGCGCGGCGTGCTGGACGACCTACTGGGCCAGGCCGAGCGCGCGGGCCGGCCGGTCATGGTGCTGTCGACCGCACCCGACGAACTGGAGCGCCCGCCGAGCGCCACCGGCCTGCTCTCGGCGGCGGAGGCGCGGCGCCTGGTTCGGGGCCTGAAGCCCAAACCCTGGCCGGTCGACCATTCCGGGGCCCTGGCGGCAATCGAAGGCTTTAATCTGCCCGGTTCGGCCCACGTGGTCTGGCTGTCGAACGGTCTCGACGACGGCACGACCGGCGCGCTCGCCGAGCATTTGCAGAAACTCGGCCGCCTCGACGTGCTGCGCGACGCGCCCGCCGACCTCGCCCGGTTGCTGCTGCCGCCGGAAAGCGAGGGCCTGGCGCTGATCCTGCGCCTGCGCCGGGCCAGCAGCGCCGGGCCCGGTGCCGCCACCGTGGTGGCGAGCGCCGAGGACGGCACTCTGGTGGCGCGCGGCGCACTGGTCTTCGCGGCCGGTGAGGCCGAGGCCCAGGCCCGCATCGAACTGCCGGTCGAGCTGCGTAACCGGATCGCGCGCCTGAGCGTGGAAAACGAGAATACCGCCGGCGCGGTGTTTCTGCTCGACGAGCGCTGGCGGCGGCGGCCGGTTGGCCTGGTCTCGACCGGACCGGTCGAGGACGCCCAACCGCTGTTGAGCGAGATCTACTATCTCGAGCGCGCGCTCGAACCCTACACCGAGCTACACCGCGGTGCGGTGACCGAGTTGCTGCAGCGGGACCTCGCGGTGCTGGTCCTGCCCGATACCGGCGCCTTGCCCGGTGAGGACCACAAGCTGCTGGAAAACTGGATCGAGCGCGGCGGCCTACTGCTGCGCTTCGCCGGCCCGCGCCTGGCCGAAGCCGGCGCGGCGCCAACGCCGGTAGATGCGGAGCCGCTGCTGCCGGTGCGCCTGCGCGGCGGCGACCGGCGCCTGAGCGGCGTCCTGACCTGGGACCAGCCGGCGCGCCTCGCGCCCTTCGATGCCAAGAGCCCGTTCGCCGGCCTGACCGTGCCCCAGGACGTGCTGATCCGGCGCCAAGTACTGGCCGAGCCGACCCTCGACCTGGGCGAGCGCAGTTGGGCGCGCTTGAGCGACGGCACGCCGCTGGTGACCGCGGCGCGGCGCGGCGAGGGCTGGGTCGTGTTGTTCCACACCACGGCCAACACCGACTGGTCGAACCTGCCGCTCTCGGGCCTGTTCGTCGAAGTGCTGCGCCGGCTGGTCGCGACCAGCCAGGGCGTGCGCGGCGGTGACCTTACCGAACGCCTCTTGCCGCCGCTGGAAACGCTGGACGGATTCGGTCTGCTGGGGCTGCCGTCGGCGACCGCGCTGGCGCTGGACCGCGAGACCTTGGATACCGGCCGCGTCGGGCCGCGCCACCCGCCGGGCTACTACGGCGCGCGCGGGCTGCGCCGCGCCCATAACCTGATTGCCGCCGAGCCGCCGCTCAAGACCCTGGAAGCCTTGCCGGCCGGCGTGCGCGACGGGCGCTACGCGCGCGACCGGGAAACCGACCTGAAACCCTGGTTGCTGGCCGCCGCGCTGCTGTTGGCCTTGGCGGATCTGGTGATCGCGCTCGGCCTGCGCGGCCTGCTGGCGCGGCGGATTGTCACTGGACCAGGGGGAGCAGCGGCGCTGCTGCTCGCCGTGCTGCTGCCCTGGGACCCGGCCGGCGCGCAAACCGGGCCTCGTGCCGGAGCGGCAAGCACCGACGACGCGCGGGCGCTGGCGGCCACGTTGCAGACCCGCCTCGCTTACGTGAGGACCGGCGTGCCCGCGGTCGACGAGGTCAGCCACGCCGGACTCAGCGGATTGAGCCGGGTGCTGCAACTGCGCACTTCGATCGAGGCGGCGGCGCCGCTCGGCGTCGACCTGACCCGAGACGAACTCGCATTCTTTCCCTTGTTGTATTGGCCGATCGTGCCCCAGCAGCGCGACCTGACCGAAATCG
Source organism: uncultured Acidimicrobiia bacterium (assembly GCA_964194965.1). GTDB lineage: Bacteria > Pseudomonadota > Alphaproteobacteria > Kiloniellales > J153 > JACZVL01. Next base: position 4,351 of record CAXMQD010000378.1, read on the forward strand.
CGGTGCGCAAGCTCAACGACTACATGCGCAACGGCGGGACCATCCTGTTCGACCTGCGCGAGGTCACCGGCGGCGCCCGGATCATGGGCCGCACCAGCCGCGCCGGGGTGGCGCTGCAGCGCCTGACCCGCGGCCTCGACATTCCACCGCTGGCGCCGGTGCCGCCGGATCACGTAGTCACCCGTTCGTTTTACCTGATGCAGGAGTTCCCGGGCCGCTACTCGGGCGGCACGTTGTGGACCGAGGCGACCGAGGCGCGGATCAACGACGGCGTGACCCCGGTTCTGATCGGCGCCAATGACTGGGCCGGCGCTTGGGCCATCAACGATACTGGCCGACCGATGTTCGCCGTGGTGCCGGGCGGCGAGCGTCAGCGTGAACTCGCCTACCGCTTCGGGGTCAACCTGGCGATGTACGCCATGACCGGCAACTACAAGGCCGATCAGGTCCACATCCCCTTTATCCTGGAGCGGCTGGGCCAATGACCGGCGCGCTGTCCCTCGTCTGGGCGCCGTTGTTTCCCTGGCCGGTGGTCGGGCTGCTCGCCACGGCAACGCTTATGGTGGTGATCTTCGCCCTATGGCGGCGCGCGCGCGGGACCTGGTGGCGCGCCTTGGCGCTGGGCACGCTGGTGTTGGCGCTGGCCAACCCGAGCCTGGTGCGCGAGGAGCGCGAGCCGCTCGACGACGTCGCCCTGGTGGTGGTCGACCAGAGCCCGAGCCAGGCGATCGCGCCGCGCGGCGAACAAAGCGAGGCGGCGGCGGCCCACCTGCTCGAGGCGCTGGGCCGGCTGCCGGGCACCGAGACCCGGCTGCTGCGCGCGGGCGCGGCGGCGGCGGGCATCGAGGAGGACGGGACCCGCTTGTTCGCGGCCTTGCGCCAAGCGCTTTCCAAGGTGCCGCGCCAACGCGTCGCCGGCGTCGTATTCATCAGCGACGGTCAGGTCCACGACGTGCCCGAAAGCCTCGAGGCGCTCGGCCTGGACGCGCCGCTGCACTTGTTGCTGACCGGCGCGCGCGACGAGGGCGATCGGCGCCTGACCATCAACCGGGCGCCTAGCTTCGGCATCGTCGGGCGCAAGCTGAGCGTGGCCGTGACCGTCGAGGATCTGCCCGGCGGGGAGGGGCCGCGCCTGGCGCGCATCACCCTGCGCCGCGACGGCGGCGACGAGAAGACCTTGCACGTCCCGGTCGGAGTCGAGCAGACGATCGAATTCGATCTCGACCACCGCGGCCCAAACGTCTTCGAGATCGAGGTCGAGGCCGGACCGCGAGAACTTTCGCTCGCCAACAACCGGGCGGCGGTGGTGGTCAACGGCGTGCGCGACCGCCTGCGGGTGCTGTTGGTCTCCGGCGAACCCCATGCCGGCGAGCGCGCCTGGCGCAACATTCTGAAATCCGACCCTTCGGTCGACCTGGTCCACTTCACCATCCTGCGCCCGCCGGAAAAGCAGGACGGCACGCCGATCCGCGAGCTGTCGCTGATCGCCTTCCCGACCCGCGAGCTGTTCGAGGTCAAGCTGGACGAATTCGATCTGGTCATCTTCGACCGCTACCGCCGGCGCGGCGTGCTGCCCAGCATCTATTTGGACAACATCGCCAAGTATGTGCACAAGGGCGGCGCGCTCTTGGAGGCGGTCGGCCCGACCTTCGCGACGCCGCTCTCGCTGTACCGCACGCCGCTCGGCCGGGTACTGCCGGTCGAGCCGAGCGGCGCGATCTTCGAACAGGGCTACCGGCCGCGGGTCACCGACCTCGGCCTGCGCCATCCCGTGACCGCCGAGCTGAGCGGCGCCGGCGAACCCGGCGCAACCCCCAGCACTGGGCCCACTTGGGGCCGCTGGTTCCGCCAAATCGACGGCGTTACCAAGAGCGGCGCGGTGGTCATGAGCGGTGTCGAGGAACGGCCGCTCTTGATCTTGGACCGGGTCGGCGAGGGCCGGGTGGCGCAGTTCATGAGCGACCACATGTGGCTATGGTCGCGCGGCTTCGAGGGCGGCGGGCCGCAAGCCGAGCTGCTGCGCCGCATCGCCCACTGGCTGATGCGCGAGCCGGATCTGGAGGAGGAAGACCTGCGCGCCACGGTGGCCGGCGGGCGGCTCGAAATTCTGCGCCGCTCGCTCGCGCCCGAACACCCGGAAATCGATGTCACCTTGCCGTCCGGCGAGATCCGCAAAGTGACGCTGGAGCCGGGCCGGGGCGGCCGCGCGGGCGCCACGATCGCGGCCACGGAGGGCGGACTCTACCGGGTCGACGACGGCCGCCGCACCGCGCTCGCCGCCGCCGGGCCGCTCAATCCACGCGAGTTCGAGGACTTGCGCGCCAGCGCGGCCGCGCTCGCCCCGTTGATCGAGGCGAGCGGCGGCACGGTGGTGCGGCTGGCCACGGCGAAATTGCCGTCGTTACGCAAGGTCAGCCCGCGCCGCGACCGTTTTGGGCGCGGCTGGATCGGCTTCACCGCCAATCGCGGCTACGTGGTCACCGGCGTCGCCCAGACCCCGCTGTTGCCCGCGATCGTGCTGCTATTCCTAGCACTCGGCAGCGCGCTCTTCGCCTGGTACCGCGAAGGACGTTAGACGATGCTCGGGGCGGCTTGGTCGCAACAGATGTATGTTGAGCAAACTGTGCCTTTGGTCGGGTCATGTGGTTTATGAGAAATATGAAGACGCGACCTTGATAGGTTTCCTCCATAGCGGGAATCGGACATAACTTAGGTTATGAACTCCGAATTACCTGACCCGCCTGCCGAAAACAAACACTCTGCTCCAATTGAAAGCGCGACACCTGCTGTCACCTTTGAGAGCCTCACGTTTTCGGATGGGACCACGATAGCGCTCGACCCAAATGACACTGTCGTTTTGGTGGGTCCAAACAACGCTGGCAAGAGCGCGGCTCTGCGCGAGTTGGAGCAGCATATTGGCCCAGAAATCGAACAGACCGTGATTAAGGCAGCCTCACTCATAAAGAGTGGGACCGCCGATCAATTACGCACCCTGCTTCTACAGCATGGGCGAAAAATCGGCGCCGCGAATAAGACCAGCTACGCGGGCTTTCGTTACAATCTTAGCGTTCAGAATTTAGAAAGTTACTGGAAAAACAATATCGATTAGTTTCGAACGCTCTTTTGCATGAGGATCGGGACCGAAACCCGAATCACAGATAGCAATCCGCAGAAATCCATTGCGACTCTCGATCAAGCGCCAAGTCACCCAATCCATATTCTGCACAACGATGATCGTGTCGAGAAGCGGATAAGTTCCTATTTCCGGCGAGCGTTCGGCGAAGACCTGTTCGTATTCCGCGCCGGCGGCGCGCAATGGCCACTGCTGGTGGGAACCCACCCATCGCCACGACCCGGCGAGGATCGGCTATCCTACGGCTACAACGAACGCTTACGAGCGGGAACAGTGCCACTGCAAAATCAAGGTGATGGGATGCGCAGTTTCGTAAGCGTGGCCCTTCACATGTTGGCGCCAAACACGCAATCCGTCCTACTTCTCGACGAACCGGAGGCATTTCTTCACCCGTCGCAGGCACGGTTACTCGGAGAGTTCATCGCAAAGGAAAAACCAGATCACACTCAACTTTTTGTCGCCACGCACAGCGCCGATGCTCTCCAGGGATTGCTCAATGCTGCCCCTGGGAATCTCCGCGTTTTACGCATTCAACGCGATGGAACGTTGAACCGCGTCAAGGAATTAGACAAGGCCCGTGCCAAGGCGATCAGCGCCGATCCACTCATGAAGTTTTCGTCGGTGTTGTCTGGCGTCTTCCACCAGCGGGTCATAATTTGCGAATCCGATGCCGACTGCATGTTTTACAGTACTGTTCTGGATCTTCCGGAAGTGCATGGGGAGCAACAGCCGGATGTATTGTTCGTGCACGCTGGTGGAAAACATCGCATGGCCGCCCTTGCCGAATCACTGCGCGCGCTTGATGTCACCGTTGACGTTGTCGCAGACATGGACGTCCTCAAAGAAGAGGCGGTTCTACAGCGCATCATTGCAGCGCTCGGCAACAATTGGGCCGCCGTGCATGCTCACGCCCGACCCCTTAAGACCGCAATTGAGGAGCACAAACCTTCGCTAACCTCTGGGGAAGTGGCGATAGGCATTCGAGAAATCCTCGACGAAGCCCCAACGCCCGGAGAATTCCCCAGGGAACTGCGTGCGGGAATTGATGTTATCTTACGAAATGCGTCTCCTTGGGATGCTGTCAAGAATGCTGGAAAATCCGCAATTCCTGCGGGTCAAGCGATGAAGCACTTTGATGCCTTGCAAGCGTTATGTAATCGCATCGGTCTTTGGATCGTGCCGGTTGGCGAGTTGGAGGGTTTTTGCAAGTCGGAAGGTGGACACGGTCCTCGTTGGGTCCAAAACGTTATTGAGAATTACGATCTGGCAAAAGATGCCAAATTCGCGGCCGCTCGTGATTTCATGCGCGACGTTTGGGCCCGCGAAGGGCGCTAATCACGCGGCGCTGCCGGATCGAAGGGACCTCCTGGCGCCGTCCGCCGCTTCGGCTCTTGCGATCATGCCGGTGACACCGTCGAGCGCACCGGGGACGAATTCGAACACTTGGAAGCGCTCGGGCTCGACCGGGCCGGGCAAAATCAGGCCATGGGCGCCGGCATTCTCGAAGCCGAAGGGGGCGTAGTAGGCCGGCGCGCCGACCACCACGCATATCTCGGTGCCCAGGCGCTTGGACCGGGTCAGGCCGTGGCGCAGCAATCCGCGCCCCACGCCCGCGCCCTGCAGCGCCGGCTCGACCGCGAGCGGGCCTAGCAAGATGGCCGGCGCCGCGCCGATGCGGATCGGCCAGAACCGCAGCGAGCCAAGCAACCCGCGGTCGGGCGCCGAGGCGACGAACGAAAGCTCCTCGATGGGCGCGAGACCCTCGCGCAGGCGGTACACGGTCTTGTGGTGCCGGTCGAAGCCAAAACAGCGGTCGAGCAGCGGCTCGATTAGGGAATGATCGCAGGGCCGCTGATGCAGAATATCGAATTTCATGGTTCGGTTCCCAGTCTGCGCCCAGGCCAGGCGGCCGGGCGGGACGATCGAGTCGAGGACGGTTTTCGCCAGCTAGCTGGCCTGGGACGCAGGACGCCCCGCCGCGCGTGGGGCGCGCGGGCAGCCGCATCGTCGTCGCTCTCGGCCGAGTACCGGCATCCTCGAATCGCCTTTTCAATCGGGTCCGTTCTCTAACGAGCGGCCCGGGAACCG
>CAXMQD010000379.1:0-5526 GCA_964194965.1 uncultured Acidimicrobiia bacterium
CAGATCGCCAACGCCGGCGTGCCCGTGCTGCTGCTCGATGTGCCGGCGGGGAATGGCGGCGACCGGAGCGCGCTGGCCAAGGGCGCGATCCAACGCATGCTCAAGACCGAGCCGGCGCCATTCATGCACAGGGCCGCCGCCAAGCTGGTCGAGCCCGGCAATACCGAAGACGATCTCGAGCGCCTGGCCGAGGTCGACTGGATCGTCGAGGTCGTGGTCGAAGACCTGGAGGTCAAGCGCGCGCTTTACGCCCGCATCGAGGCGGCCCGCAAGGACGGCTCCATCGTCTCCTCGAACACCTCGACCCTGCCGCTCGCCATGCTGGTCGCGGGCCAGCCCGAACGCTTCGCGCGCGACTTCCTGATTACCCATTTCTTCAATCCACCGCGCTACATGCGCCTCCTTGAGTTGGTCACCGGTGCGGCCACCCGGCCCGAAGCGTTGGCCGAAATTCAGGAATTCGCGGACCGGCGTCTGGGGAAAAGCTGTGTCCTGTGCAACGACACGCCGGGCTTCGTAGCCAACCGGATCGGCAATTTCTGGCTGCAATGCGCGATCAATGCGGCGCGCGACCACGGGCTGACGGTGGAGGAAGCGGACGCGGTCATGTCGCGCCCCTTGGGCATCCCCAAGACCGGCGTCTTCGGTCTGCTCGACCTGGTCGGTCTCGACCTGATCCCCAAGGTCGACGCCAGCCTGGCCGCCGCGTTGCCCGAGGGCGACGCCTACCACGGCATTCGGCGCGACTGGGACCTGCTCGACCGCCTGATCGCCGAGGGCTACACCGGGCGCAAGGGCAAGGGCGGCTTCTACCGCCTCGACAAAAGCGACGGCAAACGGGTCAAGGAGGCGCTGAACCTGGAGAGCGGCGACTACGCGACCGCCGCCAAGCCGATCCTGGAAAGCCTGAGTGCCAGCAAGGCCGGCGGCCTCAAGGCGCTGGTCGCCCACCAGGACCGCGGCGGTCGATTCGCCTGGGCGGTGCTGTCCCGGACACTTGCTTATGCCGCGACTCATGTCCCCGAGACCACCGGCGCGATTCACGACGTCGACCGCGCGCTCAAGTTCGGTTACGCCTGGAAGTTCGGCCCCTTCGAGCTGATCGACAAGCTGGGCGCCGCGGGCTTCGCCGCGCGACTGGCAGAGGACGGCCAGGCGGTGCCGCCGCTTCTGGCCACGGCGGCCGAGGCCGGCGCGTTCTACCGTACCGAGGACCGGTGCCTACAGTATCTGAGCGTCGAGGGGAACTACGAGGACGTACCGCGCCCCGAGGGCGTGCTGCTGCTCGAAGACGTCAAGCGCGCCGGCAAACCGCTGGCCAGAAACGGCTCGGCCAGCCTTTGGGACATCGGCGACGGCGTCGCCTGCCTCGAAATTCGCACCAAACTCAACGCCATCGACCCGGAGGTGCTGGCGATCGTCGAAAAGGCGGTCAAGATCGTGGAGGCCGGCCACAAGGCCCTGGTGATCTACAACGAAGGCTCGAATTTCTCGGTCGGCGCCAACGTCGGTCTGGCATTGTTCGCCGCCAACACTGCGTTGTGGCCAATGATCGAGGGGCTGGTCGAACAAGGCCAGAAGGCCTACCGCAAGCTCAAGCACGCGCCGTTCCCGGTGGTCTCCGCACCTTCGGGCATGGCGCTCGGCGGCGGCTGCGAGATCCTGCTTCATTCCGATGCGATCCAGGCTCATTCGGAAAGCTATATCGGCCTGGTCGAGGCCGGTGTCGGCCTGATCCCGGGCTGGGGCGGCTGCACCGAGCTCCTGAGCCGCCTGGCCGCCGACCCCAAGCGCCCGAACGGCCCGATGCCGCCGGTGGTCGAGGCTTTCGAGACCATCGGCATGGCCAAGGTCGCGAAATCCGCCTTCGAGGCGCGCGAACTCGGTTTCCTCCGTCCCGGAGACGGCATTACCTTCAACCGCGAACGCCTGCTCGCCGAGGCCAAGGCCAAGGCACTGGAGCTAGTCGAGGGCTATGAAGCGCCCGAGCCGGTCGCGCTGACCCTGCCCGGCCCCGCCGCCGACGCTGCGCTGCGCTTCGCGCTCAAGGACCTGCGCATGAAGGGCGCCGCGACCGAGCACGACATGGTGGTGGCCGGCCAATTGGCCGAGGTGCTGTCGGGTGGCGACAAAGCCGACGTAACCGAGCCGATGGCGCCCGAAGACGTGCTGGCACTCGAACGCAAAGCCTTCATGACGCTGATCCGGACCGAGCCGACCCTGGCCCGCATCGAGCACACCCTGGAAACCGGCAAGCCGCTCCGGAACTGAACCTAGGGAACGAGACATGGTCACCTACGCCGCGCCGCTGGACGATATCCGCTTCTGTCTGACCGAGCTGTTCGACTACGAGGGCCGGGTCGCCACGCTGCCCGGTTTCGAGGACGCGAGCCCCGATCTGGTCGACGCCGTGCTTGAGGAGGCGGCCAAATTCTGCGTCAACGAGCTGTTGCCGCTCAACCGCTCCGGCGACGAGGAGGGCTGCAGCTTCGAGAATGGCGTGGTGCGCACGCCCGCCGGATTCAAGGAGGCCTACCGGGCCTTCGCCGAGGGCGGCTGGGCCGGGCTCGCCTGCGATCCTAAATACGGTGGCCAGGGCCTGCCCCAAACCGTGCAGTACATCCTCGAGGAGATGATCTGCTCGACGAATCTCAGCTTCGGCATTTACCCGGGCCTGACCCATGGTGCCTACAATACCTTGGCGCGCTATGGCTCCGACCAGCTCAAGGCGCGATTCCTGCCCAAGATGGCCGCGGGCGCCTGGGCCGGGGCGATGTGCCTGACCGAGTCGCACTGCGGCACCGACCTGGGCCTGATTCGCACCAAGGCGGTGCCGAACGGCGTCCCCGGAGACACGGCCGGGCCCGGCGGCGAGCCGGCCTACAAGATCACCGGCACAAAGATCTTCATCTCCGGCGGCGAACAGGACCTGACCGAAAACATCCTGCACTTGGTGCTCGCCAAACTGCCCGACGCGCCGCCGGGCACGCGCGGCATCTCGTTGTTCCTGGTGCCCAAGATTCTGGTCAAGTCGGACGGCGCGCTCGGCCCGCGCAACGGCGTCAATTGCGGCTCGATCGAGGCGAAGATGGGCATCCACGCCGCCTCGACCTGCGTCATGAACTTCGAGGACGCCGAGGGCTATCTGGTCGGCGAGGTCCACGGCGGCATGCGCGCCATGTTCGCGATGATGAACACCGAACGCCTCGACGTCGGCGTCCAGGGCCTGGGCCTGGCCGAGACCGCCTATCAGTCGGCGGTGGCCTACGCCCGGGAGCGGCTCCAGGGCCGCGCGCTCTCGGGCGCCAAACATCCGGACAAGGCGGCGGATCCGATCCTGGTGCACCCGGACGTGCGCAAGAACCTGCTGACCATGCGCGCCACCATCGAGGGCTGCCGCGCGCTCGGCATCTGGATCGCGACCGAGGTCGACGTCGCCGAGAGGCACCCCGACGCGGCGGTGCGCCAGGAGGCCGACGATCTGGTCGCCTTGCTGACCCCGACCATCAAGGCCTATTTCACCGACATGGGTTTCGAGGCCACCAACCTGGGCATGCAGGTGTTCGGCGGCCACGGCTACATCCGCGAGCACGGCATGGAGCAGTTGGTGCGCGACGCGCGCATCGCCCAGCTCTACGAGGGCACCAACGGCATTCAGGCGCTCGACCTGGTCGGGCGCAAGCTGCCGCGCCACACGGGCCGCATGTTGCGCCGCTTCTTCCATCCCGTGCTCGCCTTCATCGAGGACCACCAAGCCGAAGCCGAGCTGGCGGAGTTCGTACTTCCCTTGGCCAAGGCCTTCGGCCGATTGCAGCAGGCGACCGCCTGGATTGCCCAGCAGGGCCTCAAGAACCCCGAGGAGGCGGGCGCGGCGGCGACCGACTACCTGCGCCTGTTCGCGCTGACCGCGCTGGCTTATCTTTGGGCGCGCAGCGCCAAGGTGGTGCTCGACAAATCGGAAGCCGAGCGCGCGCCCTTCCACCAGGCCAAGCTGGCGACCGCGCGCTTCTACATGGCCCGGGTCCTGCCCCAAACCTCGAGCCTGTTCGCCACCATCAACGCCGGCGCCAAACCGATCATGGCGGTCGAGGAAGATTGGTTCTAGCGCGGTTCGCGCGGGTCGGCGCGGGCCCTAGGTCTGGCCAGGATTTTCGCGTAAGATAAGGCGGTCCGCGGGGGGCGAAGCGCTTCCGCCTTGGGGGGACCGGCATGGAGCGCAAGCTCACCGCAATCTTGGCCGCCGACGTGGTCGGCTACAGCCGCCTCATGGAGTTGGACGAGGCGGGCACGCTGGCCGCGCTCAAAACCCACCGCCAAGAGCTGATCGATCCCGAAATCGCCGGGCACCACGGGCGCCTGGTCAAGTTGATGGGCGACGGCGCGCTGGTCGAGTTCGCCAGCGTGGTCGACGCCGTCGCCTGCGCGGTCGCGATCCAGGAAGGCATGGCGGCGCGCAACCAAGACCTGCCCGAGGACCGGCGCATCGAATTCCGTATCGGTGTGCACCTGGGCGACGTGATGATCGAGGGCGACGACCTCTACGGCGACGGGGTCAACGTCGCGGCACGTCTGGAGGGCCTGGCCGAGCCCGGCGGTATCTGCATCTCCCAGCAGGCCCTCGACCAAGTCGAGACCAAGCTGGACCTTCCATTCGAGGATCTCGGCGAACAGCAGGTCAAGAACATCGCCCGGCCAGTGCATGCCTACCAAGTGCGCCACGGCGGCGAGGCATCGCAATTAAGGAAAACCACGAAGCGGCGCGGACCACGCGCGATTCTGATGTTCGGAGCCGCATCGGTCGCGCTCGTAATCGTGGCTGGCTTCGTCGCCGGCTGGTGGCAGCCTTGGAAGCCCGGCGCGGATCCGGTTCCGGTCGCGGGCGTGGATTATTCGGCGCCGGAGAAACTCTCCATCGCGGTGCTGCCGTTCAACAACATGAGCGGCGATGCCGAGCAGGAATACTTCGCCGACGGTATGACCGAGGATCTGATCACCGACCTGGCCAAGGTCTCCGGACTCTTGGTCATCGCGCGCAATTCGACGTTTGCTTACAAGGGCCAATCACCCGATGTGCGCGAGGTGGCCCGTCAGCTCGATGTGCGTTATGTGGTCGAGGGCAGCGTGCGCAAGGCCGGCGGACGTATCCGCATCAATGCCCAGCTGATCGATGCCGAAACCGGCACTCACCTTTGGGCGGAACGCTACGACCGCAAAGCGACGGACGTCTTCGAACTTCAGGACGAGGTCCGGGCACGGATCGTCGCCGCGCTTCGGATCAAACTGACGCCGGCCGAGGAGGATCGGTTGGCGCGCCAACTGACCGATAATGCCAAAGCTTACGACTACTATATTCGCGGCCTGCAGCAGGAAAGCTTCTTCACCGAGGAGGGCAACCTGGAATCACGGCGCCTGTTCGGACAAGCGCTCGAGCTGGATCCGACTTTCGCCGCCGCGATGGGAAAGCTCGCGACCGCCCACACGCTCGCCGCCGAAACCGGCTGGAGCTCGTCGCCCGAAGAATCGCTG
>CAXMQD010000380.1:0-4856 GCA_964194965.1 uncultured Acidimicrobiia bacterium
TCCCCAGGCGCTTGGCGCTGCGGATCACGCGGCAGGCGATCTCGCCGCGGTTGGCAATCAGGATTTTGGAGAACACGTGAGTGAGTCCCGCTATGCCCCTGTGGAGCCTCGATTATGCCCGGGAGACCCCTGCTTTGCGAGCGCGTTTAACCCTCGAGCGCCGGAACATACCCCGGCTGGGCGGCGACCCGGTCGAGCCAGGCGCCGACCGCCGGGTATTGCGATAGGTCGAAGCCGCCGTCCGCGGCGACGTGGGTGTAACCGTAGAGCGCCAGGTCGGCGATGGTGTAGCGCCCGGCGGCGAAGAAGTCGCGGGTCCCGAGGTGCTGGTCCATCAGCGCCAGCGCCGCATTACCGCGCGTCTGCTTCTCGGCCAGGATCGCGCCGTCGCGGCCTTGGGCGAGCTCCGGGTGGCAGAGGATGAAGCGCGCCTCGGCGACACTGGTCTCGTGGGCGTTCTGCTCGAAACAGATCCAGCGCATGACCTCGGCGCGGCCGACCGGGTCGCCGGGCAGAAACGCCGTGCCCTCGGCCAGATACCACAGGATCGCGCCGGATTCGGCGAGCACGGTGCCGTCTTCCAGCTCCAACGCCGGGATCTTGCCGGCCGGGTTCTTGGCCAGGAACTCGGGCGTCCGCGACTCGCCCTTGAAGATATCGACCTCGACCCGCTCGAATTCCGTGCCGAGCTGGTTCAGCAACAGCACCACCTTGTAGCCGTTGCGCGATTCCTTGTTGTCGTAGAGCCGCAGCATCTCCCCTCCCCTATAACGGCAAGTTGTCGTGTTTCTTCCAGGGGTTTTCGAGCTGCTTGTCGCGCAGGAGGGTGAGCGCCCGGCACAGCCTGCGCCGAGTGCCGTGGGGCATGATCACGTCGTCGATGAAACCGCGGCTCGCGGCGACGAAGGGGTTGGCGAAGGCGGCGCGGTATTCCTCGGCGCGCTTTTCGATCTTCCCGGCGTCGTCCAGGTCCTTGCGAAAGATGATCTCGACCGCGCCCTTGGGGCCCATGACCGCGATCTCCGCCGTCGGCCAGGCGTAGTTGACGTCGCCGCGGATGTGCTTGGACGACATGACGTCGTAGGCGCCGCCATAGGCCTTGCGGGTGATCACAGTCACCTTGGGCACTGTGGCTTCGGCGAAGGCAAACAATAGCTTGGCGCCGTGTTTTATGATGCCGCCGTGTTCCTGCGCGGTGCCGGGCAGGAAGCCGGGCACGTCGACGAAGGTCACGATCGGGATGTTGAAGCAGTCGCAGAAGCGCACGAAGCGCGCCGCCTTGATCGAGGAGGCGATGTCCAGGCAGCCGGCCAAGACCATGGGCTGGTTGGCGACGATGCCCACCGGGTGGCCCTCCAGCCGCGCCAGGCCGATCAGGATGTTGCCGGCGTAGGCCGGTTGCAGCTCGAAGAATTCGCCCTCGTCGACGACCTTTTCGATCAACTCCTTCATGTCGTAGGGCTTGGCCGGATCGGCCGGCACCAGGCTATCCAGCGAAGGCTCGTCGCGCTCGACCGGGTCGTTGCAAGGGCGCGGCGGCGGCGCCTCCAGATTGGAGCCGGGCAGGAAATCGATGAAGCGCCGGGTCTCGAGCAGCGCCTCGACGTCGTTCTCGAAGGCCAGGTCGGCGACGCCCGACTTGGTCGTGTGGGTGCCCGCGCCGCCCAGCTCCTCGTGGGTGACTTCCTCGTGGGTCACGGTCTTGACCACGTCCGGGCCGGTCACGAACATGTAGGAGCTGTTCTCGACCATGAAGATGAAGTCGGTCATGGCCGGCGAGTAGACCGCCCCGCCGGCGCAGGGTCCCATAATCAGCGAGATCTGCGGCACCACGCCCGAGGCCAGCACGTTGCGTTGGAACACCTCGGCGTAACCGGCCAGCGAAGCCACGCCCTCTTGAATTCGGGCGCCGCCGGAATCGTTGAGGCCGATCACCGGCGCGCCGATCTGCATGGCCTTGTCCATGACCTTGCAGATCTTCTCGGCGTGGGGCTCGGACAGCGAACCGCCGAACACCGTGAAGTCCTGGCTGAATACCAACACCGGTCGGCCGTTGATGGTGCCGTGGCCGGTCACCACGCCGTCGCCCGGGACCTTCTGATCGGGCATGCCGAAGTCGCCGCAGCGGTGCTCGACGAACATGTCCCATTCCTCGAAGGAGCCCTCGTCGAGCAGGATCTCGAGGCGCTCGCGGGCGGTCAGCTTGCCTTTGCCGTGCTGGGCCTGGACCCGCTTTTCGCCGCCACCGGCACGCGCCGCCGCGCGTTTTTCCTCGAGCCGCCGGAGAATTTCCTGCATGCCCGCCCCCAAATCGTTGCCATCCAGACTATCCAAGCTGATAGCACGGGGGCCGCGGCCACGCCAGGAACCCACTTGACCCGGCCGCTGGGCTCTGATACTTAACCATATGGTTAAGTATCAGAGCGATTCATTGAGCGAAATTTTCGGCGCGCTGGCCGATCCAACCCGGCGCGCGATCCTGGCACGCCTGGCGCTGGGCGAGATCACGGTGGGGGAGCTGGCCGAGCCCTTCGAGATGTCGTTGCCGGCGGTCTCCAAGCACCTGAACGTCCTGGAGGCGGCCGGGCTGGTCCAGCGCGAGAAGCAGGGCCGGCTGCGCCGCTGCCAGCTCGACGGCCGGCCGCTCGAAGCGGCGGCGGGATGGATCGAGGAATACCGGCGCTTCTGGGAGGCGCAGCTCGATTCCCTCGCGCGCTATTTGGATCAAACCCAGACACAGCAATCCAAGGAAGGAAAGAAAGATGGCGGCGGCAAACGTGACCGATAGGGAAACCGAATTCGCCGAGGCACTGCGGCTGAGCCGGCGGCTCAAGGCGCCGCGCGAGGCCGTGTTCCGCGCCTTCACGGACCCCGTGGCGCTGGCCAAGTGGTTTGGGCCCGAGGGCGTGCAGGTCACGGACGTCGAGGTCGACCTGCGCGCCGGCGGCGCCTACAGCATGCTGTTCGGCGAGACCGACGGTGAAAGCCATGGCCTCTCCGGCGTCTACCGCGAAATATCGCCGCCGGAGCGGCTGGTCATGACCTGGGTCTGGGATCACGGCGTCATGGCTGGAATCGAGACCCTGGTCACCATCGAGCTCGGCGCGGCCGGCGCCGAAACCGAGTTGACCCTGACCCACGAGAAACTGCCGAGCCAGAAATCTCTCGATATGCACGGCCAAGGCTGGACCAGCTCCCTCAATTGCCTGGACCAGGCGATCGCGGAAGGCGGCTTGGCGTGAACGCGTCGTTCCCCGGGCCGTTCACCGGTGGCTGCCTCTGCGGCGCCGTGCGCTATGAATGCGGCGCCGAACCGATGATGCCGGGCCACTGCCACTGCCGGAGCTGCCAGAAGGCGAGCGGCGGCGGCTTCATCACCGCCTTCGCGGTGCCGGAGGCGGCGATCGAGATCACCGGCCCGGTCAAGTACCACGAAGACGCGACCGATAGCGGCGGCACCTCGCGCCGCGGCTTCTGCACCGAGTGCGGTTCGCGGCTGTTCGGGAGGTCCTCCAACATGCCGGGGCTGGTGGCGATCATGGCCGGCAGCATGGACGATCCCGGTTGGCTCGAACCGGGCATGAACATCTTCACCGAAAGCGCCCAGCCCTGGTCGCACATGGACCCGGCCCTGTCCAAGTTCCCGGGCATGCCGGCGCCGTCAGGAGGTTGACCCATGAATATCGGACGGATGCACGGCGAGAGCGAGGCATACCGGCAAGCGCGGGACGCCTTGCTCGAGGCCGAGATCGCGCTCCGGGATCAGCGCGAAGCGGTCGCGGCGCAACGGCGCAAGCTGCCCCGCGACACGGCGATCGACGACTATGTGTTTCACGAGGGGCCGGCCGATCTCGATCTGGACGGACCGGTTTCCGAGGTTTGTCTGTCGGACCTGCTCGGCGATTCGGGCAAGCCGCTGATTGTCTACCAATACATGTATGGCGCCGCGCAGAACGCGCCTTGTTCTAGCTGCACGATGTGGGTTGATGGCTTGAACGGCGCCTCTCAACACATTGATCGAAATGTAAATTTTGCCGTCGTCGCACAGACTGAAATTGGTCCGTTGCGAAGCTTGGGCCAGCGCCGTGGCTGGCGCGGCCTGCGCCTGCTCTCCAGCGCCGGATCGACCTTCAAGACCGATCTGAATTTCCAGGACGAGGCGGGCCGGCAGTTTCCGGGCGTGAGCGTCTTTGGCCGCGCTCCCGACGGATCGCCCTGCCATTTCTACTCGGCGAGCGCGTTGATGAGGGCCGATCAGTTCCGCGGCATCGACCTGCTCTCGCCGGTTTGGAATCTGCTCGATCTGACCCCCAAAGGCCGCGGCGACTGGGAGCCCAGCCTCGCCTACGACTGAGCGCGGAACCCGGCGCACGGCTTGAACGGCCCAGACCTATCGGACCCGCGGCAGCGCCAGGAACGCCGGATTTTTAGCGGTTTCTGTCTGCTTCACGCCCGATAGTTCCCGAGTTAGACAACCGTATCGATCCAACCAGGACATTGCGCGCGATGAGGCCGGCCTCTATCGGGAGTCGGTAATTGGGTCAGCATGACGAACGATATCTGCTGATTACCAGTGACCCTCATGACCCTGTTTCGGCCGGTCTCAGCGCAGATATGCGCCAATGGTGTGTCACCGACAATTGAGATAGTCTCGATCGATGCTGCGTTGATTTTTGGGAGGTGACGTGGCGGAAGATAGAATCACGCGCAAGCTAACCACGATCCTCGCCGCCGATGTCGAGGGGTATACGCGCCTCATGCGCGCGGATGAGGAAGCGACGCTCAAGACCCTCGGCGAATATCGCGAAATCATCGACGAGTTGATCGACCGCCACGAAGGCCGCGTCTTCAGCACC
>CAXMQD010000381.1:0-2641 GCA_964194965.1 uncultured Acidimicrobiia bacterium
GACCATGGCCGGCGCAACACAATCTTTCATTACAGCGGCGGTACCCTCGGCGCAATCCGTTATGAGGACTTCAAGGTCCATATCACGGAGGGTCACGGCTAGTTGCCGGGCATGGATTTCTACAACGTCATTCGTGACCCCGGCGAGAAGTTTGGAGAGCTCTACCCGGGGCTATTTGCGGTAACACCAGTTCAGATCACCCTGCGGGAACACATGAAAATGATTCAGAAGTTCCCCCATCGGGAATCAGAAGTCACGCCCAAGGGAGCAGAACTAACGCCACATGACTAACATCACATAGCAAGGGTTGGCAACGTCCGCTTTTATAATCTGCGCGCGTTGTAGCTCATAGCCACCAATGTCGGCAACGGGTCGATCTTGGACCTTCGATGTCTGGCGGCCTCTCAAATTCTACCCATAGGCCGATATCGGACAGGAGCGGGCGTTCCTGTCAAAGTGTATCCACCCGCTGCCGGGAGGCACCGTGGGTCTGCCTCACAGAGCCCTGAGCACTTCGGCCCTATCGAGCCTTCTCACACTTGCTTGCTGTGGATGGTTTGGTTACTCCAGCCTCTTTGAGAAGACGGTACCGGGTGCCAGTGGACAGTAGTGCGGTTTGTGGTAGCGGCGTAACATGTCGGTTCGGACCGCAGCGAGGATGCACTATGGTAGACAGCCCTCCTTACGATCCCGAGGCGTACCGAGAATTCGAACGTTCGACGTGGGCGACGCTGCCGGCAAGTTACCAAGAGAACTTTGGGTTCCTCACTGCACAGGCCGCCGAACCGTTGTTGGACACCGTGGGTGCGACCGAAGGCACTCGCCTGCTCGAGGTCGCGTGTGGCACGGGTTATGTGTCGGCCGCCGCCAGTGCCCGAGGGGCTATCGCCGTAGGCATGGATTTCGTATCAGGGATGGTTGCTGAAGCGAGGCAGCGACATCCAGGCATCGAATTTCGCCAGGGCGACGCTGAAGCCCTTCCATTTGCTGACGAGAGTTTCGATGCCGTGATCTGCAGCTTCGGGGTACATCACTTCGGGCGCCCAGAGCAGGCCATGGCTGAAGCCTATCGTGTCCTCGTACCTGGTGGACACTACGCCTTCACCGTGTGGTTTCCACCCGATGAAGGACGACCCAACCTCAGGCAAATCGTCCGGGCTGCCATCCAGGCACACGGCGAAACGCACGGATTACTGCCGCCCGCTCCCCCAGAGTTCAGTGGTCTCGAAGAGTGCAAACAGGCGCTTCCACCAATGGGCTTCGTCGACGCGATGGCCACGGAGGCACCCATCATGGGTAGGTGGTCGAAACCGGAACAAGTTCTGGAGACCTTGTACAAAGGTATGGGGCGAACAAAGGCACTCGTCGAAGCTCAAACCTCAGAGGCGCGGAATAAAATCGAAGCCGCTATTCTCGAGCGCGCGCGAGCCTTCGAAAAAGACGGCGTCATTAGAATCCCAATGCCCGCCATGCTCGCTTCCGCGCGCAAGCCCTGACATTAGAATAAAGCTGAATGTCCGCATTGGGTTGCAGATTCAACCGGTCGACGCAGCACATTGGGCAAATCGTTCGGCTGGTGTTTCGAAATCTAACCTTTGTCGTGGCCGCTCGTTAAGTCGTCTTGCGATTGCATTAAGGTGGTTCTGATGGACGTTCGACAGGGCCCTGCCGCAGGACACGAAAATGCTGAAGTGCATGGGGCGAGAAACGGCCACTACCAGTCATTCCTGAACTGGTGGCCCGACCGGGGTGAATGGTACGGAATTCGTTATCGGGGATGGAAGTTCAAGCCGCGCCAAGGCGGACCAGCGCGCGAATAGCAGGGCGCCACGACGGCGTCTTCAACTACTTCCCGGTGCACGGCGACGACATCAAGCTGGAGACATTTACGTAATCCGGAGACTCACCGCGGCGGAGCGAAGTTTTCGCGGACGAAGTCCTCTTTGAAGCCCATGCGCATGATGTTCTTGTAGGAGTGTTGCGGGTCGCCTTCGACTTCCTCGCCGGTTTCGGTGACGATGATCCGGCATCCCATATCGATGGCGTCGACGATACGCCGCCGCAGCAAGGCGCTTTGGCTGCCGCGTCGCCGGAACGCCGGCGTGGTGGCGCCCCAATCGCAGTACCCAACGCCGTCGCGCACGAACAGGCCGCCCGTACCGGCGGGTTCGTCGCCGTCGAAGCTCATATAGATCCGCCATCCCTCGGCGTTCACCAGGCAGGCCAGCCATTCGGCCGCTTCGGCGCCGAGGTCGAAGGCGTCCGCGACGATGCGGCCGAAGGCCGCCATGTCGGCGAACCCGGCGGACCGCACGCTCAGTTCGGTCTCGACGGTCGGTGGAGCGTCGCGGCCTCTGGTGAACTTCATCCAGCCGCGCGCCTTTTCGAGCCCGGCGTCGCGCAACCAGTCTCGAACAGCTGGCGGTCGCGCGTCCGGGTGCAGGTGGATGAAATACCGCGAGACGCCGGCATCGCGATACAGTTCGACGATGCGGTGGATCGTTTCGGGGTCCTCGGGTCCTGCGAGCCCCAGGCCGATGGCGCGATTGGCGACGATCCCGCTTGGGGGAAGCGCGCCGGCGATGGAAACCAACGCGCCGCCGACCGTAACGCTTTGGAGGTGGAGCCGGGGCTTTATCGC
>CAXMQD010000382.1:0-4495 GCA_964194965.1 uncultured Acidimicrobiia bacterium
CCGGGTCGCGGCCGAGCGCGCCTGCCTCGAGGTCCTCGACGGCTCTTGCCGGACCCCGATCGCCGCCTTCGCCGAGCTCGAGGCCGGTGGCGTGGAAATGCGCCTGCGCGCGTTGGTTGCCCTGCCCGATGGCAGCCAAGCGCACCGCGCCGAACGCCGCGGTTCCGCGGCGCAGGGCGCGGCGCTGGGCCGCGACGCCGGCGCGGAATTACGCGCCGCCGCCGGGCCGGCTTTTTTCACCGCACTCGGCGCCGGCTGAGTGCACGATTGAACTGGGGTAGACCATGCGCGTGCTCGTGACCCGGCCCGAAGAGGACGCCGCCGCCTTGGTCGTGGCGTTGCAGGCGCGCGGCCACGAAGCCCTGGTCGAGCCCATGCTGACCGTCGTGCCGGCCGCGGGCGTGACGCCGCCGCGCGACCTCGACGGCGTGCAGGCGTTGCTGTTCACCAGCGCCAATGGCGCGCGCGCCTTCGCCCGGCTATCGGAGCGCCGCGACCTGCCGGTGTTCGCTGTCGGCGATGCCAGCGCCGAGGCGGCGCGGACGGCCGGATTCGCGGCCGTGGAGAGCGCCGGCGGCAACGTCGACGACCTGGCGCGCCTGGCAATCGGCCGGCTGAACCCGGCGGACGGCGTGCTCTACCAAGCCGCCGCCAACCGGCTCGCGGGGGATCTCAAGGGCGCGCTGGAAGCGGCCGGCTTCACCCTACGCCGGGAAAAACTCTACCAGACCGTCCCGGTCACCGATCTCTCCGCCAACCTGCGCCGGGAACTGGCGGCCGGCCAGGTGGCGGCCGCGACCTTTTTCTCACCGCGCACGGCGGCGACCTTCGCCGGGTTGGTCGAGAAGATGGGGCTGGCCGGAAGCTGCGCCGAGACCACCGCGCTCTGCTTCAGCGAGGCGGTGGCGGACCAGCTGCGCGGTCTCGATTGGCGCGCGGTTCTGGTCGCCGAACGGCCGAATCAGAATTCCCTCCTGGCCCGCCTCGACGAGCTCGCCGGCCCAACGTCCGCGCCGAGTGCGGCACCAGCGGACGACGACACGGCCCCGGGCCAGCAGGTCATTGCACGCTTCGGCGGCATTCGCCCCATGGCCAGCAAGCTGGGGGTCGCGGTAAGCACGGTCCAGGGTTGGCGCGAGCGCGGCGCGATCCCGGCGCGCCACCACGCCCGGGTCCTGGAGGCGGCCCGGACCGAGGGTTTCGATATTGGCCCGGCGGACCTGGGCGCGGCCGACCCGGCGCCGGCGCCCGAGCCGACCGCCAAGCCTAAATCCCAACCGAAACCGAAATCCGAACCGAAATCCGAACCGAAACCGACATCGACAGCGAAACCAGAATTCGGCCGACCGCCGCCGCGGCCCGAACCGTCGCCCGCGCCGCCGCCGCGCCCTGAAACCGCCGGGCGGCCCGAAACTGTTGCGCGGCCCGAATCGGGGGTGAAGGCCGGCGCCGGGCGGCACCTTCCGGCGGCCCTGTTCGGCGCGCTGCTGGTCATCGCCGGCGCCGGGGGCGCCTTGCTGGCGCGCGATTACTGGATGCCGCTGGTCGATGCCGATTACGGCCGCGGCGACGATGGCGCGGTCCTGGCCCTCGAACGGCGCCTCGCGAAAATCGAGTCCGCCACCACCGTGTCCCCCCCGGGCGGGCTGGCGGCCGAAGCACCGACCCCGCTCGCCGAATCCCTGGCGGCGCTCGAGGATCGGGTGGCCGCGCTCGCGGACTCCGAGGTACGGGTCGCCGCGCTCGCCGAACGCCTCGACCGGCTCGCCGCCGAGCTGCCCGATGACGCGGCACTGGCCGGGGCGGGTCAGCGTATTGAGGACCTGGCGGCGCGGGTCGAGGATGTCGCCGCGCGCCCCGACCCGGCGCCGGAAATCGCGGCGCTGACCCAACAGGTCGCGGACCTCGCCGCCGCGCGACCCGACCCGGCGCCGGAAATCGCGGCGCTGACCCAACAAGTCGCGGACCTCGCTGCCGCGCGCAGCGAAACCGAAACGGCGGCGAATGCCAATTCGGCGCTCTCGCTTTCCGTGCTGCAGCTGCGCGAGGCGCTTCAGGGTTCGGGTCCCTTCGCCGCGGAACTCGGCCTGCTGCGCGATTTGGCCGCCTCGGGCACGCTCGCCGAGGGCGCCGAGGTGACGGCGCTGATCGCGCCGTTGGCGGCTCATGCCGAGACCGGCATCCCGGGCTTGGCGCGGCTCAAGGCCGATTTTCCGGCCGCCGCCCGGGCGGCCCTGATCGCGGCGCGCGGCGGCGCCGGCGACGGCTGGTGGGCCGGCGTGGTACGGCGCCTATCCGAGCTGGTGATCCTGCGTCCGGTCGGCGCGGTTGACGCCGCGGACAAGAGCGCGGGCGCGGCGCTGGCGCGCGCCGAAACCTTGGTTCGGGCCGGCGATCTGGCCGCCGCGCTCGACGAATTGGCGGCGCTCCAAGATCCAGGCGCTGAAGCCATGGCGGCATGGCGTACGGCGGCCGGCGCGCGCGCGGCCGCGCGCCAGGCCCTGGTCGGACTCGGCCGGCTGCTGGCCGCGCGGCTGCAGACGGCGGGGGACTGAGCCGTGGGCCGGGTGCTGCTCTTTGGCGTGAAGTTCGCGGTTGTGGTGGCGATCGCCGCCTGGTTGGCCGGGTGGCCCGGCCGGGTGACCGCCGAGCTGCCCGGATACCGGCTCGATCTCGGTTTCACGGTCCTGGAATGGCCGGACCAGTATCTCGACGCCTCGGTCGGCGTCCTGGTGCTGGCATTGTTGGGTTTCGCGATCCTGGTCGCGCTCGCCTACCGCTTCTGGCGCTTCCTGCGGCGCGCGCCGCGCGATCTCAACCTCTCGGTCAAGGCCGGCCGGCGCCGGCACGGCTACCGGGCGCTGACCCAGGGCATGGTCGCGGTCGCGGCCGGCGAGCGCGCGGAGGCGGCGCGCTGGGCGCGCAAAGCCGGTGCGCTGCTCGACGAACCGCCGCTCACCATGCTGCTCTCGGCCCAGGCGGCGCAGTTGAGCGGCGACGAGGCGGCGGCGGCGCGCTACTTCACCGCCATGTTGGACAACGAGGAGACCCGCTTCCTGGGTCTGCGCGGGCTCCTGACCCAGGCGCTGCGCGAGGGCCAGCGGGGGGGCGCGCTGGAACTGGTGCGCGAGGCCCACGGCATGCGGCCGCGCACGCCCTGGGTGCTGCAGTCGCTGTTCGACTTGACCGAGCGCGGCGGCGATCTGGAGGCGGCGGACCGCGCGCTTCGGGAAGCCCTGCGCGCCAAAGCGCTGCCCAAGCCCGAGGCCGAGCGCAAGCGCGCCGTGGTGCTGGTCGAGCGTGCCCTGGCGGCGCGCCAAGCGGGCGACTCTGCCGCCGCTATCGGGCACGCACGCGCGGCTCACAAGCTGGCCCCTGGTTTGTCTCCGGCTGCCGCGTTATTGGCCGAGTTGCTGCTCGGCAGCGGCGCGGCGCGCAAGGCGGTCAAGGTCCTCGAAGACACTTGGGCGCGGGCGCCCCATCCCGATCTGGCGCGGCTCTATTTAGAGGCGCGGCCGAGCGACGACAGCTTGGAGCGGCTCAAGACCCTGGGCAAGCTGGTCGCGCGCAACCCGGCGCACGGCGAAAGCCACCTGGCACGCGGCCGCGCCGCGCTCGAGGCGCGGCTTTGGGGCGAGGCGCGGCGCCACTTCGAAGCCGCCGCCGGCCCGGACGGACTGGCCGGCGACCCGCGCGAGGCGGTGTGCCGCCTGATGGCGGAGCTGGAAGAGTCCGAGCGCGGCGATCTCGAGGCCGCGCACGCTTGGCTCGCCCGCGCCACCGCCGCGCCGCCCGATCCGGCCTGGGTCTGCGGGACCTGCGGGGCCAGTGCGGCAAGCTGGAGCCCGCGTTGCGGCAACTGCGAGAGCTTCGACGCGCTGGCCTGGACCGCGCCACCCCAGGTCGCCGCCCTGCCCGAACTCGCGCCCAATCTTACGCCCAATCTTACGTCCCCGGGGCCGGCGGCCGAGACCCCGGCGCTTGCGGCGCCCAAAGCGCCGGAGCAGACCGAGCCAACCGCCCCGGCGGCGCTCACCCGCCCGTCGTGAGGACAAGGAATCTTTAAGACCCGGACAGCTAGAGAGACCGGACGAAAAGCGGCTCGGTCAGCGTTGACGCGGACCGGGTCCCTCGACTACGTTCCAGGCGTCGCCTAGGTTCCGGGCGTCGTTCGGCGTTTTCGATCCGCCACGTGCCGCCTTAGCTCAGTTGGTAGAGCATCGCATTCGTAAGAAGCGGGTCGGCCGGCAAAGTGTGCGGTAGTTCAGATTGTTACGGGTGCCGTGCCCGATCTAATACGGCTATAATACGGCCCAGGGCCGCCTTAGCTCAGTTGGTAGAGCATCGCATTCGTAATGCGGGGGTCGGGTGTTCGAGTCACCCAGGCGGCACCACCATCCTCGGATTTTTTTGCTAGGTATCCTTGCCCCGGCCCTCCCGTGGGTTGGGCGCCTTCGCGCTAGAATGGAAGCTGGATAACGCGGATCCAGTCGCC
>CAXMQD010000383.1:0-3164 GCA_964194965.1 uncultured Acidimicrobiia bacterium
CACCTGTCCCAGCACGTCGGCGGTTTCGTCATGACCCGCGGCCGCCTCGACGAGCTGGTGCCGATCGAAAACGCCGCCATGGAGGACCGCACGGTCATCGAGTGGGACAAGGACGACCTCGACGCCCTCGGGATCTTGAAGGTCGACGTGCTCGGCCTGGGCATGCTGACCTGTCTGCGCAAGGGCTTCGAGTTGCTCGCCCAGCATAGCGGCAAGCGTTACGACCTGGCCACGGTGCCGGCCGAGGATGGGGCCGTCTACGACATGCTGTGCCGGGGCGATTCGCTGGGCGTGTTCCAGGTCGAAAGCCGCGCCCAGATGTCCATGCTGCCGCGGCTCAAGCCGCGCGGCTTCTACGACCTGGTGATCGAGGTCGCGATCGTGCGCCCCGGGCCGATTCAGGGCGATATGGTCCATCCCTACCTGCGCCGGCGCAATGGCGAGGAGAAGGTCGACTACCCTTCCAAGGCGCTCGAAGCGGTGCTCGGCAAGACCCTCGGCGTGCCGCTGTTCCAGGAGCAGGCGATGAAGATCGCCATCGTCGGCGCCGGCTTCACGCCGTCCGAGGCCGATCAACTACGCCGCGCCATGGCGACCTTCCGCCACACCGGCACCATCCACACCTTCCGCGACAAGATGATCGAGGGCATGGCCGCGCGCGGCTACGACCGCGACTTCGCCGAGCGCTGCTTCCGCCAGATCGAGGGCTTCGGCAGCTACGGCTTCCCGGAGAGCCACGCCGCCAGCTTCGCGCTTCTGGTCTACGTCTCGGCCTGGTTCAAGCACCACCATCCGGCGGTGTTCGCCGCGGCGCTCTTGAACAGCCAACCCATGGGCTTCTACGCCCCGGCGCAGATCATCCGCGACGCGCGCGCCCACGGTGTCGAGGCGCGCGCCGTGGACGTCAATCTGAGCGACTGGGACTGCACCCTGGAGCCGGCCTTGCCCGGAGGAGCGGAGCGTGGCGAGCCGAGTCCTTCCGATGGCCTGGCCCTGCGCCTGGGGCTGCGCCAGGTCAAGGGGCTGGGGGCGGCCGAGGCCGAAGCACTGCTCGCCCAGCGCGGCAACGGCTACGCCGAGCCGCGCGCGCTGTGGCGCCGCGCCGGGCTCGGCAGCCGGGCGCTCGAAGCCTTGGCGCGGGCCGACGCCTTCCGTTCCCTCGGCCTCGACCGGCGCCAGGCGCTCTGGGCGATCAAGGGACTTCCGGGCGCGGGCGTCAAACCGGCGGATGCGCTGCCGCTGTTCGCCGCCGCGCGCGCCGAGGAGCTGAGCGAGGAGCCGGCCGTCGTGCTGCCGAAGATGCGCCTGAGCGAACACGTGGTCGACGACTACGCGAGCCTACGCTTCTCGCTCAAGGCACACCCGGTTTCCTTCCTGCGCGCGGAATTGCGCGAACGCGGCATGGTCGAGGCGGCGCGCCTCGCCGAGCTGCCCAACGATGGGCCGGTCAAGGTCGCCGGCCTGGTGCTGGTGCGTCAATGCCCGGGCACCGCCAAGGGCGTGATCTTCGCGACGCTCGAGGACGAGACCGGGGTGATCAACGCGATCGTCTGGCCCGATCTCTTCGCGCGCCAGCGCAAGGTGATCCTGAGCGCGCGCCTGCTCGGCATCGAAGGGCGCCTGCAGCGCGAAGGCCTGGTCATCCACGTGATCGCCAAGAACCTGATCGACCTGAGCCCCTATCTCGCCACCTTGAGCGCGCCTTTAAGCGGCCCGGACCCCGGCGCCCCCCAGGAGGCGCCCCTGGCGGCACTACCTGGTGACGCGGGCATCCTCTACCCCTCGCGGTATTTCAGATAGCGCGTCTGGGGTGGTCCGGCCTCGATTACTACCGCGCGCGCGTGCTAACTTGATGGCCGGCCCCGGGCCGCCCGGCCCAACCCCGATATCTCGGAGGACGAAACATGTTGCGCACTGCGATCGCGGGCAGCCTACCCAAGCCGGCTTGGCTGGCGGAGCCGGAGGCGCTTTGGGCGCCTTGGCGGCTCGAGGGCGACGACTTGGTTCGGGGTCAGCGCGACGCCGCGTTGGTCTGGATCAAGACCCTCGAGGACGCGGGCATCGACACGGTCGGCGAGGGCGAGCAGTTCCGCGACCACTTCGTCCACGGTTTCCTGCATAAGATCGACGGCATCGACTGGGACCGCAAGACCGCGATGGGCATCCGCGCCGACCGCTACACCGTGGAGGTGCCGACCGTGACCGAGACGTTGTGCCGCAGGGGTTCGGTGCATGGCGAAGAGGCGCGCTTCGCCCGCGCCCACACCGACCACAAGCTCAAGTTCACCCTGCCGGGGCCGATGACCATCTGCGACACCATCGCCGACGCCCACTACGGCAAGCGCGCCGACATGGCGATGGCGTTCGCGGCGCTGCTCAACGAGGAGGCACGCGAGTTGGAAGCCATCGGCGTCGACGTGATCCAGTTCGACGAGCCGGCTTTCAACGTGTTCATGGACGAGGTCAAGGACTGGGGCATCGCGGCGCTGCACCGCGCCATCGAGGGCCTGAACTGCACCACCGCGGTGCACATCTGCTACGGCTACGGCATCGAGGCCAATATCGCGTGGAAGAAGACCCTGGGCGGCGAGTGGCGCCAGTACGAGGAGATCTTCCCGGCGCTCAACGCGAGCCGCATCGGCCAGGTCTCGCTGGAATGCGCCAACTCCAAGGTGCCGCTTTCGCTGATTGGCCTGCTCAAGGACAAGGAGGTCATGGTCGGCGCCATCGACGTCGCTTCGCTCGAGGTTGAGACTCCGGAACAGGTGGCGGCGACGATCAAGGGCGCCATGGAATTCGTCGATCCCGAACGCATGCTGCCCTGCACCAACTGCGGCATGGCGCCGCTGCCGCGCCGGGTCGCCGAGGGCAAGATCGCGGCGCTCGGCGCTGGCGCGCGCCTGATGCGCAAGGAGCTGGGCGGGGCGTGACGCGCTAGCTCTCCGCGCGCAGCGCGCTCAGCGCCTCGGGGAAGACCTCGGCGAAGACGGCGCGCTCCTCGGGCAAGCCGACCGAGACTCGCACGAAATGATCTAGCGGCGCCACCGCGGGGCGGCGCACGAAGACGCCGCGCGCTTCCAGCAGTTCGACCATGCGGACCGAGTTCTCGGCGCTTCCCAGATCGATGGCGACGAAGTTGGTCAGCGAGGGGATGAAGGCCAGGT
>CAXMQD010000384.1:0-5366 GCA_964194965.1 uncultured Acidimicrobiia bacterium
GGGTGGCCAGGGCCTCGCCCTCGACGTCCTCTGCGATGATGAGCAGCGGACGGGACGACTGCACCACGGTCTCGAGCAGCGGCAGCATCGCCTGCAAACCGCTGAGTTTTTTCTCGTGCAGCAGGATGTAGGGGTTCTCCAGCTCGCAGATCATTTTGTCGGCGTTGGTGATGAAGTAGGGCGAGAGGTAGCCGCGATCGAACTGCATGCCCTCGACCACGTCGAGCTCGGTGGCCAATGATTTGGCCTCTTCGACCGTGATCACGCCCTCGTTGCCGACCCGCTGCATGGCATCGGAGATCATGGCGCCGATCTCAGTGTCGCCGTTGGCGGAGATGGTGCCGACCTGGGAGATTTCCTCGGTGCTCGAGACCTTCTTGGAGCGCTTCTTCAGGTCGACCACGACGGCCTCGACCGCCGCGTCGACGCCGCGTCTCAGGTCCATCGGGTTCATGCCGGCGGCCACTGCCTTGCAGCCCTCGCTCACGATCGCCTGGGCCAGGACCGTGGCGGTCGTGGTGCCGTCGCCGGCCACGTCATTGGTCTTCGAGGCGACCTCGCGGACCATCTGCGCGCCCATGTTCTCGAACTTGTCGGAGAGCTCGATCTCCTTGGCGACGGTGACGCCGTCCTTGGTCGTGCGCGGCGCGCCGAAGGCCTTGTCGAGGATCACGTTGCGGCCCTTGGGCCCCAGCGTCACCTTGACCGCATCGGCCAGGACATCGATTCCCCGCATCATCCGCGCCCGGGCATCGCCCGAAAATTTCACTTCCTTAGCAGCCATTGCTTGGTTCTCCGTTCCTTATTTGATCTCTGCCTTAGGCAGCGGATTTGACCGATTTCTTGCCCGACTTGGCGCTCTCGATGATGCCGAGAATGTCGGATTCCTTCATGATCACCAGTTCTTCTTCGTCGATCTTGACTTCGCTTCCCGACCACTTGCCGAATAGGATGCGGTCGCCCTTCTTGACGTCGAGCGGGGTGATCTCGCCCTTGTCGTTGCGGGCGCCGGAACCCGCGGCCAGGACTTCGCCCTGCATGGGCTTTTCCTTGGCAGTGTCGGGGATAATGATGCCGCCCGAGGACCGCTCGTCCTCTTCGAGGCGGCGCACCAGCACGCGATCGTGCAGGGGCCGAAATTTCATGGAATGCTCTCCCAAGTGAATGGAAATCCGGGGGAAATCCGGGATTTCCGGTTGTTGTTAGCACTCGCTGTCAACGAGTGCCAAGTACTGCGGGGAGATAATCAGAAGACCGCCCGAAGTCAAGGGTCTTGGGGGAGATTTTTCCCGAAACGGGCGCGAATTGGCTCCGATCGAGCGCCGGGGGAGGGGCGCTGGCGCCCAGGGAGCGCGGGTCTCGCGGGGGGCGCCGGGAAACTAGGGGCTGAAGGCCCGGCTGTAAAGGCAAATTCGCGGGCCCTTCGCGACGGCGCCCGGATGATGGGGCGGGCCGTGGGGCGTGCTTCCCCAGGCGCTTCGGGGGGGGCTTCGGGGGTGCCCCGGGGGCGCCCCGGGGGCGCCTAGGGGGCGCCTAGGCGGCGATTGCGATGGGCGGCGGGCTGTGCCAACGTGCCGGTCACAGTCATCCGGCGGGACCCCGCCGATTCAGGCGGAGGGCGAGCCGGCCATGGCGCTTTTGACCACTACAATCGGGGCCTATCCCAAGCCCGATTTCGTGCCGATTCCGGACTGGTTTCGCGCCGAGGCCGGGCCCGACACCCGGCACCCGACCCAGGGCTATCTGGAAGCGATCGCCGCCATGGGCGCGGAGGCGGATGACCTCTTCGCCCGTGGGGTCAGGCAGGTGGTCGAGGACCAGGCCGGCGCCGGGATCGACATTCCGACCGACGGCGAGGTGCGGCGCGAGAACTACATCCACTACCACTGCCGCCATATCGAGGGCATCGACTTCGACACCCTGACCCCCAAGGATGTGCGCGGCGGCGCCTATACCGCCGAGTTGCCCTCGGTGACCGGGCCGGTGCGGGCGGGGGCGCCGTTCCTGGGTGCCGATTTCAAGCTGGCCCAGGGTTTCACCGAGCGGCCGGTCAAGATCACCATGCCCGGGCCGATGACCATCACCGACACCACGGTCGATCTGCACTACGGCGACGAGGCGAAGCTGGGCGCCGACCTGGCCGCGGCGATCAACGCCGAGATCCGGAGCCTGGCCGAGGCCGGCTGCCGCTGGATCCAGGTCGACGAGCCGGTGCTCGCGCGCAAACCCGAGGCCGCGCTGGCCTATGGCGTGGAAAACCTGGACCGCTGCTTCCACGGCGTGCCGGCCGGCGTGCACCGGGTCATGCACATGTGCTGCGGCTATCCGGACCGGCTCGACCGCGACGACTACCCCAAGGCCGATCCGGACTCCTACTCGCGCTTGGCCGAAGCGGTCGACGGCTCCTGTATCGACGCGGTCTCGATCGAGGACGCGCACCGGCACAACGATCTCACGCTGCTCGAGCGGTTCGCCAATACCACGGTCATCCTGGGCGTGGTCGCGGTCGCCAAGAGCCGAGTCGAGCCGGTCGAGGAGATTCGCGCCCGGCTGGCCGCGGCGCTCGATCACATCGATGGCTCACGCCTGATCGCCGCGCCCGATTGCGGTCTCGGCCTGTTGGGGCGCGAACGGGCGGTGGAGAAACTGAACAACCTGTGTCTGGCCGCGCGCGGGATGTGATACCTGTCGGACGGAACCGGCGCTGATCCTGTCATGGATAGAGGAACCCATCGGCACCGTGGAACGGATCGTGCACGAGTGCGGGCCGCTTTCGATTTGGCTGACTCGGGAACTCGCCGGTCTTGGCGCAGCGATGGTGTGCATCGATGCACGGGCGGCGCACGAGGCGCTTTCGGCGCGTGTGAACAAGTCGCTGGGCGGTTTGCCGAGGCGACGACCGCGTTGATCGCTCGAAAGCGCCGGTTCTCGCCGCTCACGGCATGGGCGGTGCGGCTCACCGCGCGCAAGGGGTTCTCAAGAAGGCCGCCATCGCCGCGGCGCGCAAGATCGCCGTGGCGATGCTGCGCCTGTGTCGCGACGGAACGACTTTTGCGTGGACCAAGGAGGCGTTGCCGGCATGACCGAATAACAACACTCAAAATCCGTTCCACCGAAACCGACCGCTGTCCCACCAGTACGGAGGCCGGATGATCTCGTACCGAATGTCGAGGCCAGGCGCTGTCGAGCATGGACTTCGCAGCCGACATTTGGAGACATCCAGTCCGCGATGCCATCATGGGGGGGCCGACACGCGGTGCCGACACCGGAGAGAACCATGACCCCGATGAGACACAAAATCCGAGCCCCTGTGGGCGGGACCGCAATTGGAGAACATTCTGCTTTTGCGTGGACAGGTAGTTCATTATCAATGCCTCGATGTCCGGGTCCGTGTATGGAAACTAATTTGAAAAGGCTTCCATAATGTCGTCCAAAGAGGGAATCTCTTCTCCGCCTTCGCTGTTGCAGATGATTATTAGTGACGGTACGCCAAAGAAGGCTATGTTCACCGCTCTTGTTGTGGGAACGTTCCTGACCGCAATCAATCATGGCGACGTGATATTGTCTGGATCAGCCCCGTTGCCGTGGAAAGTGATCCTAACTTACTGTGTCCCGTTCTGCGTGACCACCTGGGGGGCGATCACGGGGAAACGTGCGCAGTGGCATCGAGACGCGCGGTCTCGCGGCTCGGCAGAAAGGGGAGAAGATCAATGAAATTGGAAGACTTCTTCAATCAGAACAATATCGTAGATCTTAGTTTTTTCAATTTTCGGAATGCTATTACGGCAGCATCTTTCGCCAACAAGGAACTGGAGATTTTGACGGTCAATGATAATTTCCGGAGCTTTTTCCCAGTCCTGGGCAACGTTTCAAATGTATATTTCCCTGATGTTCTGGAGCAACTTGGAGTTCCGGGCGCGCAGATCGAGACTTTCGTCTCGGACATTAACGGTAAGGGTTCCGTTCTAATTCCCGCGGTTCATATCCGCATCGACGGGGAGGATCATGTTTACTCCTTGCTATCGGCGCGCACTCATGACGAAGATTTTTTGTGCCTCAATGGCGTCCAAGGCCAGTTTGTTAATCGCACTGATGAATGGAAATTGAGAAAGGAACGAGAAGAGCTTTTGGGACAAAAGATTCGCGACCGCGAGATCATTGAGGAAAAGAGCCGACGGCTGGAAAACCTAGCTACCCGTCTGGCGAAGTACCTCTCACCGCAAGTCTACCAGAGCATCTTCTCGGACACCGAAGACCAACAACGGGCCCATGCCCGCAAGAATTTGACGATTTTCCTGTCCGATATCGTTCACTTCACGGATCTCAGCGACACTCTGGAGCCAGAGCGTCTAGCCACGATAATAAATTCTTACCTATCAGAAATGGCCTCAATCGCTATCGACTGTGGTGGCACAATCGACAAGTTCATCGGAGATGCGGTTTTAGTTTTCTTCGGAGATCCGGATAGTGAGGGAGAAACAGAAGATGCACTGAGATGCGTGGAGATGGCGCTTCGCATGCGTTTACGTGTCGCGGAACTGCAGAAATACTGGCTGAAGCTCGGCGTCTCCCGGGGGTTGCAGGTGCGCATGGGCATTGCCACAGGTTTTTGCACCGTTGGCAACTTTGGGTCGGAGCAACGGCTTGATTACACCGTTCTTGGTAGTCCGGTAAACTTGGCCGCACGGCTGGAGGGTATAGCTGAACCAGATGCCATTCTTATAGACGAGAGCACTCACATCCTCATCAAGGATCATGTAAGCTGCGAGTTTATTGATCAATTTACGCCTAAGGGATTTGTGCGTCCTGTACAGGTCTATAAGGTAATCGACTTCCTCTCCAAGAAACACCGCGAAAGCCGCCAACAACTCTCACGAGTTGGTAAACGTGTGGAGGTAAACGTCACTGACAGTTCGGATATTCGTGCTGCTATCGAGGAGCTTCGCCAAATCCAAGAGGATTTCCAGAGGCAGTTTGAGGACAGTTGACCGGCTAATTGACATATTTATGGCCGCTTCGGGTCTTGGCTGTGTGGAAACCCTTGTTCAGCTACAGCTGGCGTTTTTCGTGACCGGACCAGCCGGTAACTTGGGCATTGGTTGGATTGATTGTCAGAATCTCTTCTATGGTTGGGAATGGGCCTTCTGAGGGGCCTTTGAGCGGGTCATCGGCAAGCGAAAGGCGGGGCCTATGGCGCCCCCATCTCTTGGATCAGCGGGCGAATGCCGATGATGTTCATGACCCGGGTCAGGTTATAAGCAAGCACGCTCAGTGCCATCTCGGTGCGCACGTTCTTCAGCCGCTTCATCAGGAAATGGGTCGCCCCCATCCGCGCCTTGATGGTGCCGAATGGATGCTCGACCGTC
>CAXMQD010000385.1:0-2166 GCA_964194965.1 uncultured Acidimicrobiia bacterium
CCTCGGGTAAATTACCCGACTGAGCATAGGATACCGCAAGCACCACGTAATCGAATGGATTGTCGAGCCTTCGTCGAACATTCCGCTCCAGCACCGCAATCGCATCGGCATACCTTTGCTTCAGGTAATAGGCCAGCGCGAGGTACCAATAAGCCTCGGGGTTCATACTTGGGTCGAATTGTGCTGCAGTTTCCAACGCGAGAATGGCCCCATCGGGCAGACCGGACCACAAGAGAACATTGCCCTGTTCAACGTGTCCCTCCGGGTCATTCGGATTGATCGCAATCACCCGTTCGGACTCGACAAGCGCAAGATCGTACTGCCGGCGCATTAGGTAAACCCTTGCCAGCAATTTGTGGCCCTCAACGTTGGATTCCGACAAGGCCAAGGCCTTTTGAGCAAGGTCTTCAGCTTGGTCCAACGCCTTTCTTGGTGAACCCGTCCAGCCGTAAAGCATTGGAAAAATGTAGGTCCAGCCTAATCCGGCGTAGGCCGAGGCGTATTCCGGATCGAGCTCTATCGCCCGGCGAAATTGTTCACGTGCCTCGAAATTTCCCGCTCGTGCGGCGCGCCGGATGAGCGCGCGGCCGCGCAGCACGTAGTCGTAGGCCTCGAGGTTGCGGGTCGGCTTTGCGAACGCGCGCTTTTGTTCTACCTCGGTCAATCGGACCGCTAGGGCGCGGACGATATGGCGGGCAATTTTCTCTTGCAGATCGAAGACATCGGCGGCTGGCTCGTCGTAGCGTTCGGCCCACAGATTCCGGCCGTTGGTGCTGTCGATCAGCTGGACGTTGATCCGGACCCGCTCGCCTTGCTTCTGCAAGCTGCCTTCCAGGATATAGCGAACCCCCAGGTCCCGGCTCACTTCGTCGACTGTCACCACCCTGTCCTTGTATGCGAACACTGAGTTGCGCGCGATCACAAACAGGTCGCGGAACTTGGATAGGTCCGTGATGATGTCAGTGGTGATACCGTCGCTAAAATACTCGTCCTCAGCGTCCGCACTCAAATTGGCGAACGGCAGTACGGCGATCGAGGGTTTCGCCGAGGCCCGGAATGTCGGCTCCGACTCCCAGGGCTGTTGCCAAAGTACGCCACCCGCGACGGCTACGATCAACGCCGCGGCCATCGCCGCCCGGCCCAAGGTTTTTCGCCGGCTCGCCTTGCGCAAAGCGCCGCTGCCGGTATCCGGGCCGGTCAGAACCCGATAGACCCGCACCGGTTCGGGGATGTTCTTCAGCTCCTGATCGCCGAGGTCGTCGAGGCCGACGTCGATCTTGCCCCGAATGTCGCCGTACACCCGATCCGAGATGCAGATGCCGCCAGGTGTCGCGCGTTCCTGCAAGCGGGCGGCGACATTGACGCCATCGCCGTAGATGTCGTCGCCGTCGATCACGACATCGCCTTGATTGATGCCGATGCGGAAGACGATCCGCTGGTCCTCTGGCGCGTCGGTATTGCGCTCCGCCATGGCGCGCTGAATCTCGACGCCGGCCCGCACCGCCTCGACCACGCTGGCGAACTCCACCAACACGCCATCGCCCATCAGCTTGACGATGCGGCCCTGGTGCGCGGCGATCGTCGGCTCGAACAGCTCCTCGCGGTGCGCTTTCAGGCGGGCAAGCGTGCCCTCCTCATCGTCGGCCATCAGCCGGCTGTAGCCGACCACATCGGCGTTCAAGATCGCCGAGAGCCTGCGCTGCATGCCGTGCGCTTCCACATGCGCCTCCGAACCTCGCCAGGAAGATTCTCATCATACTCGAATCCAGACCGCGCCGGAAACCTAAGGGAAATTCTAGTTGAAGCTGTATCGTTTCCTGGAAATGAAGGCGTCCGATTCCATCGAGTCTCTTGGCGATCCCTTCGGCAGCTCCGGACAAAACCGCTAGGACCGCCTGGTGACCGGTTCCTCGATATCCTTGAATATCCCGCCGAGTGGGCGCGCCATATCATCCGCCGCCGCTCCGGCCAGCCGCGCGACCGCGCGTTGGGCCGCCGGTTCCCAATCGGCGCCCGGCGCGAAGTCGAGATGGAGCACCGCGGCCAACTCGCCGAGCGTCACCGCGTCCAGATCCCGAGCCAGCACCCAGCGCCCGCCGAGCACGCGGGCGGTGTAGCCGGCCCGGCGCAAGCGTCGCAGGGTCTCGTCGATTTCGCCGGGCATTG